>CAJXVY010000011.1 GCA_913062665.1 uncultured Micrococcales bacterium | reverse complement strand
GATGCGCTAGCGGTGGTAATCAGATCTGCTGCTGGCACAGTTTTGCATACCGGAGATTTCAAGATGGACCAGTTACCTCTTGATGGAAGATTGACTGACCTGAACGCATTTGCCAAGGTCGGCGACGAAGGGCTGGACCTCTTTATGGTCGACAGCACCAACGCCGATGTCCCAGGTTTCACTCCACTGGAAAAAGAGATTGGCCCGGTGATTGAAAACGTAATCTCTAAGACCAATGGAAAAGTTGTGGTAGCCTCCTTCGCCTCGCACGTGCATCGAGTTCAACAGGTGCTGGACGCGGCAGAGGCAAACAATCGGCGGGTCGCGCTTGTTGGTCGATCTATGGTGAGAAACATGCAGATTGCTTCTGATCTGGGTTTTTTGAGGGTTCCCGAAGGCTTGTTGATTGACGTAAAAAAAGCCGGCGATGTTCCTGATAGCAGAATCGTGTTTATGTCAACCGGCAGCCAGGGAGAACCTATGGCGGTGCTGAGCCGAATGGCAAACCAGGACCACGCCATCGAGATTGGCCACGATGACACAGTTTTGCTTGCATCAAGCCTGATACCGGGAAATGAGAATGCGGTTTACCGGGTTATTGACAAGCTGAGTGCCTTAGGCGCGAATGTTGTGCACAAAGGAAACGCCAAGGTCCACGTGAGCGGTCACAGTGCCGCAGGAGAACTTCTTTATTGCTTCAATGTCTTGAAGCCCAAAAATGTGATGCCAGTTCACGGCGAATTCAGGCATCTAACCTCATGTGCCAAGCTTGCGCAGCAGACGGGAGTTCCTCCAGAGAGAATTCTCGTTGGCGAGGATGGAGCAGTAATAGACCTTCGCGACGGTGTTGCAGAGATTGTTGGCAAGGTGGAGTGCGGAATGCTCTTTGTTGACGGAAAAACCGTAGGAAAGATCACTGAGGATGATCTCAAGGACCGGATGACGCTTGCGGCTGAGGGTTTCATTTCGATTTTTGTCGTAATCGATCCAGATACGGGCGTGGTTATTGAGGGTCCTGAAATTCGCGCTCGGGCCTACGCCGAGGAAGATCATGTATTCGATGACATCAAGCCTGAAATCCAGAGGGCTCTGGACAAAGCCGCCAGCGACGGCGTGCGAGACACGTATCAGATGCAGCAGGTCATAAGAAGAACTATCGGAAGCTGGGTCAATAAAGCCCACAGACGCAGGCCAATGATAATTCCCGTGGTAGTCCAGTCACGCCGATAGCCGCTGTGCCTGCAGGCTTTTTTGCGCTCCACTTGCTATTTTTGTGCCATGGCACGCAAGACGCCGCCGCCGAAAAGGCCCGCGGCCAAAAACCGCAAAGCACCAGCCAAGCCCTCTAAATCCGGCGCTGGTGGAAGCTTTTGGAGCTCAGTGGGGTCTTTTTACATGTTTTTGGCCAATGGCATGGGCTCTTTGGTAAGAGCATTTTCGACTGAAAAGTTAGCGGATTCCGACAGACGCGATGGAGCGCCTTTTTTACTTTTTATCCTGAGCGTTCTGGGAGCCGTATTTGCTTGGTTTTTGATTGATGTTGAATTTGCACAACAGGTTCACAACTACACCTTCGGACTTTTGTTTGGTGCCGTAGCTAGAGTCTTTCCAGTCTTGTTGCTCATTTATGCAATATTCCTGTTTAGGTCTCCTGCTTCAATCCGAGACAGCTCTCGGTTTGCTGCTGGTTTTTGGTTATTCCTTGCAACAATTTCAGCCTTTTTTCACATTTTTGGTGGACGTCCGCAACCTGCGGATGTTATCAGCAGCGGGCCTGAAGAGTTTGCGAGTGCTGGAGGGCTGTTCGGGTGGCTAATAGGGGAGCCATCTGTTGCGGTTCTCACCATTTTCGGTGCAATCCCGGTTTTGGTTTTATTGCTCTTTGTGTCGGTTTTGGTGATGACCAAAACCGCCCCAAACAAGATTCTCTCCAGATTCGCCGACTTCTACGAGTTTCTTTTTGGAGTTAGGCCACAGAGAAAGCGGAGTCCATCTGCTGATTGGTGGCAGGAGGAAAAAGAGAGGAGTCAGGCTTTTGATAACCCTGTAATTGTTGACCAACCAGATGCAGAGATTGAGCCTGAGACCGAAGTGTCGGAAGAGGACCTTCCTACCGAGCCAATCGGGATTCCCGAACAACTTGAGCAGGAAACCGAATTTTTGGCTGAGAAAATTATTCCAACAGGCCCCTACCAGCTCCCTAGCATGGCCATTTTGGAGACCGGTACCTCTGTGAAATCCTCAAGCGATCACAATCAACGCTCTGCCGATGCAATCAATGCGGTTTTCAAGGAATTTGGAGTTCAGGCCAGAGTCGGCAGTTTTACCAGAGGGCCAACAGTCACAACTTATGAGGTAGAGCTTGGAACAGGTGTGAAGGTAGAAGCGGTAACACGGCTCACGAACAATATTTCCTACGCAGTCGCCTCCAGTGAGGTGAGAATTCTTGCCCCTATTCCTGGTAAGAGCGCGATTGGAATCGAGATTCCCAACTCAGATCGAGAAACTGTAACTCTTGGCGATGTGTTGAAATCTAAAACTGCCAGCCAATCCAAACACCCTCTCACAATCGGTGTTGGTAAGGATGCCGAGGGTGGATTCGTGGTCGCTAACCTTTCGAAGATGCCTCATCTTTTGGTCGCGGGTGCGACCGGTGCTGGCAAGTCAAGCTTTATAAATTCGATGATTACTTCTGTTCTCATGAGGGCAACACCCTCCGAGGTGAGAATGGTGTTGGTTGATCCAAAACGCGTTGAGCTTTCCATTTACCAAGGCGTTCCGCACCTGGTTACCCCAATCATCACTAACCCCAAAAAAGCCGCAGAGGCACTGCAGTGGGTGGTCAAGGAAATGGACAGTCGATACGACGATTTGGCACAATTTGGCTTCAAGCACATTGATGATTTCAACCGCGCGGTTGCCAACGATGAACTTAGATTGCCCGAGGGTTCGAAGCGCGAGTTGCAGCCCTATCCCTACTTGCTGGTCGTGGTTGACGAGCTTGCCGATCTCATGATTGTCGCTCCAAGGGATGTTGAGGATGCAATTGTCAGAATCACACAGCTTGCCAGAGCCAGCGGCATTCACCTGGTTTTGGCAACTCAGAGACCGTCGGTGGATGTTGTCACCGGATTGATCAAAGCTAATGTTCCCTCGCGCATGGCTTTTTCGGTATCCAGCGTTACGGATTCAAGGGTGATTCTCGATGGCCCGGGAGCCGAGAAGCTGGTTGGTCAGGGTGATGCGCTTTTCAATCCAATGGGGTCAAACAGATCAATCAGGGTTCAGGGAGCTTGGATATCCGAGGACGAGGTGGAAAAAGTCGTTGCCCACGTGAAAAGCCAGATGGAGCCCAGTTATCGAAGCGATGTTCTCCAGAGTCAATCATCGGCTGCGGTGGATAGCGAAATCGGAGATGACCTAGAGCTTGTCTTGAAAGCCTGTGAGCTTATTGTTAATAGCCAGTTTGGCTCGACCAGCATGCTTCAAAGAAAGCTTAGAGTTGGTTTTGCTAAAGCTGGCAGACTGATGGATCTCTTGGAGAGCTATCGGGTGGTTGGCCCAAGCGAAGGGTCAAAAGCTAGAGAGGTGTTGGTAAAGCCGGATGATTTACCACAGGCTTTAGCTAGACTCCGAGGAGAAACCGAGGAAGAGACAAGTGCGCAAGAGGGCGATTAGGCAGATACCGAATGCAATCACGGTATTGCGCATTCTGCTCGTCCCACTGGTGATCTTTTTACTCATTCAAGCCGATAGTGCCTGGGAGCTTTGGCTAGCAGTTTTTTTCTTTGTGCTCAGTGCGGCAACTGATGGCGTGGATGGAGCAATTGCCAGAAGAAAAAATCTTGTTAGTAAAACCGGCCAGCTATTAGATCCGATAGCGGACAAGGCGCTGCTTGGTGCAACCCTGATAACACTCAGCTCGATCGGGATGGTCGGTTGGATTCCAACTTTGCTGATAATCATCCGGGAGTTGCTTGTAACCATCTATCGTCTCTCTGTGGCAAAGCGCCGAGTTATTGCTGCCAGCTCTGGGGGAAAGCTAAAAACAATTGTTCAGTCAACTGCGATTCCAATCGTGATTGCTCCGATTGAGTTTTTGGGAGATTGGGTTTTAGTTATAAACGAATTGGCCATATGGGTCGCTGTGGCGGTAACCCTCTGGAGTGGATTTGATTTCTTCAGGAGGCAAATTGGTCGCTGAAATCATAAGTTCTTGCCGAGAAAGAGGCATGAAGATAGCAGTAATCGAAAGCCTCACGGGAGGATTGCTGGCAGATAGATTCGTTTCCGTTCCCGGAGCAAGTGATGTATTTCTCGGGGGAGTGGTCGCCTACCAGGATGATCTAAAGAGTTACTTCGCAAGTGTTTCGCCATCTTTGATTCAGTCTCAAACGGCTGTTGATGCTGAGGTGGCTTCGCAGATGGCCGCAGGTGTTCGGCAAAGGTTCGCAACAGTTATGGATATCAAGCGGGAGTCGGTGATAGGAATTTCCACAACAGGTGTTGCTGGGCCAGAGCCCGTTGGGAAACACCCGGTTGGCGAGATATTCATAGGTGTCTCACTTTTTGGAGGCGAGAGCGTCTACCAGTTTCAGCTCGAAGGGAATCGCCCGGAAATCAGAGAACAAGCCTGCGATAAGTCCATTCATGCACTTAGGGAACAACTCGGCCTTTAGGAAGGTTTATTAATTATCAGCAACTTTTGAGCCAGCTAAATAGAAAATGACCGTTGGCTCAACTACAGTTGAGGCTCAGGAGGTTGAATTGCTACTACGTCAACAAATTGGTGAAGTTTTGAGAACTCACCGCCTGCACAAGGGTCTGACTCTTAGGCAGGTTGCCGGTCGAGCCAGTGTTGCACTGGGCTATCTCAGCGAGGTAGAGCGCGGTCAAAAGGAAGTTTCAAGTGAAATTTTGCAGTCAGTAGCAGATTCTCTCGAGGTTCCCCTCTCATTGATTATCCGCCAGGTCAGCGACAGAGTTGCTGCCGGTGAAGGCCTGTTTATTCCCGACACTGTCCCAGACGAGTTTGTCTCTGAAGCGGGACTTGTCTCTGAAAATTCGTAATTGCGGCTTTCTGAGTTTCAATTCCTGATGTCGGAGGAATTTGGCGAAAGCTACTCCGAAATCCTCAAGAGAGATCTACACCTGCACGAATTAGATGATAAGACAGCTAATGAACTTTTGGCCGAGGGCGAGGACCCAAAGGCTATCTGGCTGGCAATTTGCAAGACCCAACAGGTTCCAAAGTCACGGTGGGCTGGAAAACCAGTTGTTAAGAGAATCGGCGACACGCAATAAATATTCGAAATTATGTTCGAATATGGCATAACTTATCCACAAAGTTGAAAACATGGAATTTTTCCACATTCGGCATTGCTTGCACCTCTGTCGGGCACTGGAAAATTATTGTTTTGCAAAAGGATTGGAAAGGCTAAAAAATGCCATCAGCAGCAGATAGAGATAAGGCACTGGACGCGGCGCTGTCCCAAATTGATCGTCAGTTTGGTAAAGGTGCGATTATGCGACTGGGTTCAGAGGAGCGAGCCCCGATCGAGTCCGTTTCTACCGGTTCGATAGCCCTAGATGCCGCTTTGGGTATAGGTGGTTTACCGAGAGGTCGCATAGTCGAGATTTACGGTCCGGAATCAAGCGGAAAGACTACCGTCGCTCTGCACGCAATCGCAAACGCTCAGAAAAACGGGGGTGTAGCTGCATTTATCGACGCTGAGCACGCTTTGGATCCAAATTATGCTCAGGCTCTTGGCGTAAATATCGATGACCTGCTGGTTAGCCAGCCTGATACCGGTGAACAGGCCTTGGAGATTGCAGACATGTTGATTAGGTCCGGCTCGGTTGACGTGGTAGTGATTGACTCTGTTGCCGCCTTGACACCCAGGGCGGAAATCGAGGGAGAGATGGGCGATAGCCACGTGGGTCTGCAGGCGAGGCTTATGTCTCAAGCACTTCGAAAACTAACCGGAGCCCTGCACAACACGAAAACCACTGCAATATTTATAAACCAGCTCAGGGAAAAGGTTGGCGTCTTCTTCGGCTCACCTGAGACAACCAGTGGTGGAAAGGCGTTGAAGTTCTACGCGAGTGTCCGTTTAGATATCCGGAGAATTGAGACCCTTAAGGATGGACAGAACGCAGTTGGAAACCGTGCCAGAGTAAAGGTAGTCAAGAATAAACTTGCAGCTCCCTTCAGGCAGGCCGAATTTGACATTATGTATGGTGAAGGTATCTCACGCGAGGGTAGTCTCATAGACCTGGCTGTCGAGAATGAGATTGTGAAGAAGAGCGGAGCTTGGTACACCTACGAGGGGGACCAGCTGGGGCAGGGTAAGGAAAATTCGAGAAGATATCTGATCGAAAATCCGTCCATTAGCGAAGAAATAGAGCAAAAGATTAGGGTAACGCTTGGAATCGGGACTCCTGTGCCAGTTGCTGACTTGGAGCAGGGAGATGAAGAGTCAAAAGCAAGCTAGTCCGGAGAAATTGGAGCAAAGAGCCCGCAACGTAGTTCTCTTCCAGCTCTCTAAATCACCAAAATCAGCCAAGGAGTTGGCGGTTATTCTTGAAAAACGTGAAATCCCGCAAGAGATTGCTGAGCACGTGATTGAGAGATTCACCGAGGTTGGGCTTATCGATGATTTTGCAGTTGCCCAAAGTGTGGTCAATCACCGAACGAGCCAGTTCCGCGCACGAAAAGTAATCAACTATGAGTTGAGGAAAAAAGGCGTAAGTGAAGACTTGATTCAGCGAGCAACTGAGGAAATCTCGGAATCTGATCAAGAGCTTGCCAATCACGCGGCCGCTAAAAGAATTCGTTCACTGAAAAATTTGGAACCAGCCGTAATCCGCAGACGTCTGATGGCATTTTTGCAGAGAAGAGGATTTAGCGGCGAGATTTCCTCCAGAGCTGTCGCCAACGCTTTAGATGCCCTAAAATTGGGCGACGATGAGTACGCTTAGCTACCAAGTTCGCACCTACGGGTGTCAAATGAATGTGCACGACTCCGAGCGCATTTCCGGATTGCTTCAAGATGCAGGGTATGTTGAATCGGAGAGTGACGAGGCTGACATCGTTGTTTTCAATACCTGTGCGGTCAGGGAAAACGCCGACAATAGGCTCTACGGGGTACTTGGACAGCTTGCTCCAAAGAAAAAAGACAACCCAAATATGCAGATTGCTGTTGGTGGTTGCTTAGCTCAAAAGGATCAACACAAAATTGTCGAGAAAGCACCATGGGTCGATGTTGTTTTCGGTACTCACAATATGGGCTCGCTACCAGCTCTTTTAGATCGTGCCAGGCACAACCGCAAAGCTGAGGTTGAGATATTAGAGGCGCTTGAAGTTTTTCCATCAACGCTTCCAACCAAGCGTGACAATACTTATTCGGGATGGGTTTCTATATCTGTCGGATGCAATAACACCTGCACATTTTGCATAGTTCCGTCTTTGCGAGGAAAAGAGAAGGACCGAAGACCCGGAGAGGTTCTAAACGAGGTTGAAGCTTTGGTTCAAGATGGAGCCATAGAGGTCACCCTGCTTGGGCAAAACGTAAACACCTACGGTGTTGAATTTGGGGACAGAGAGGCTTTTGGAAAGCTTTTAAGAGCTTGCGGGGATATTCAGGGTTTGGAGAGAGTTCGATTTACATCCCCACATCCAGCTGCCTTCACTGATGATGTGATTTGGGCGATGGCTGAGACGGGGAACGTGATGCCGCAGCTGCACATGCCGCTTCAAAGCGGAAGCGACAAGGTTCTAAAAGATATGCGACGAAGCTATCGCAGTAAGAAATACCTCGGGATTTTGGAGCGCGTTCGCCAGGCGATGCCAGAGGCGGCTATCACAACAGACATAATTGTTGGCTTTC
The DNA here is from genome assembly GCA_913062665.1 of uncultured Micrococcales bacterium. The sequence continues at coordinate 935 of CAJXVY010000011.1, read as the reverse complement.
CTGGGGAAACTGAGGAGGATTTCCAGGCAACCATGGATGTGGTTCGTGAGGCTAGGTTCGCAAGTGCATTTACTTTCCAATACTCCAAGAGGCCGGGGACTCCAGCTGCGGAGATGGAGGATCAGTTGCCAAAGGAAGTTGTTCAAGAGCGCTACGAGCGACTGCTGGAGCTTGTCAACTCAATTGCTGAGGAGGAAAACAAGCTCCAAGTTGGAAAGACAGTGGAAGTATTGGTAGCGAATGGCGAGGGAAGAAAAGACGGAGCAACCTCAAGGCTTAGCGGAAGGGCCAAGGATAACCGCCTTGTGCACTTCAGTGTCCCAGCTGAAGCGGAAAGACCAAGACCAGGGGATGTAGTGACTGTTGAGGTTACAGAGAGTGCCCCGCATTTTTTGTTGGCCGACTCCGATGCTTACAGTCTGCGCAGGACCATTGCTGGGGATGCTTGGGATCGCGCTCAGGCTGAGAGCTGCGCTGTTGGTGAGCCAGGCGCAATCTCTCTCGGTATGCCCAGCTTGCCTATCCGTGGCTGAGTTGATTGTCATCCTGGGGCCGACCGCCTCAGGTAAATCTAACGTCTCCCTCGAACTGGCAAGGAGGCTTTCGGATAAAGGTTTGTTCCCAGAATTGATTAATGCAGACTCGATGCAGCTATATCAAGGAATGGATATTGCAACCGCAAAATTGACACCACAGGAAAGAGCAGAGTTTCCTCATCATATGTTTGATGTTTCACCGCCAGAGACGGAAATGACCGTGGTGCAATACCAGGAGAAGGCCAGATTGGTGATTGAGGAGATTATTTCCCGAGGTGGCTTGCCCATTCTGGTTGGCGGATCAATGCTCTATCTGCAGTCCGTTATTTATCAAATGGAATTTGCCCCTACCGACGAGCAAATTCGAAAAAACCTGGAGGGCGAGCTTGATGAGTTGGG
>CAJXVY010000010.1 GCA_913062665.1 uncultured Micrococcales bacterium | reverse complement strand
CAGATCTTGGACCCAATGAGCGAGCGAAGCATCACCGTCAACGGTGACACCGTGTGGTTCTACGATGATGACAAGCTCGCAGCTCAGTACATGACAATCGACAGCGCGGAGCTTGAGGCCAAGGCGAGTGAGTATGAAGCAGAGAACGCTGCCGAAATAGAGCAGTACATCGCCGAATTGCCATTCGACATCAACAACCCAGCAGAGGTTGCTGACTATGTTTTGGCCGAGGCCAGCGAATACAGCACCATCACCGTCGGAGCCGACCAGAATGTCGCAGGACGCGCAGCCTATGAGCTGATTGCAACTCCGCTGGCAGCAGAGTCAACAGTGCAGTATGTATCTGTTGCGATTGACGCTGAAACCGGCATGGCTCTAAATGTGAAGGTTGTTGCCAAGGGTCAGGTCGAGCCAGCCATGGAAATCGGCTTCACAAGCATCGACTACTCAACTCCTGATGCATCGATTTTCGAATTTGCTCCCTCCAGTGATGTAACCGTCACCGAGATGGAGATGCCAGAGGAATTCACTATCGATGGTGAGACCTACACCAAGGAAGAGCTTCAAGCAGAGCTAGAAGCCTCCAAGCCAACCGAAGCCGAATATGAGGAGCTGAAGGCTCAGTATGAGGCGATGGACAACAAGCCTGTGGTTTATGAAAACGGCTGGGCAACCGTGGTTGAGATGACTCTCAGCGATGAGATGCCAGTCGAGATGTTCCAATCCGAGCTGTTCAGTGAAATGACAAGGCAGGTCGATGGTGGGCAGGTTATCTCCACCTCACTTGTAAATGTACTGATCACTGACGATGGTCGGGTTTTGGCAGGAGCGGTAAATACCGACTACCTGCTTGAGATTGCCGGCTAGTTGAGCTCGGCTAGTAATTACGCTGTCTGGACCTCCGAACTAACTAAACAGTTCGGAGGTCAGACTGCCGTGAACAAAATCAACCTGGCTGTCCCCAAGGGCAGCGTATTCGGATTCTTAGGTCCAAACGGATCTGGTAAAACCACAACAATCAGAATGCTGCTTGGTTTGGCCGATGCAACAAGTGGCGAGATTGAGCTTCTGGGCGAGTCAATGCCAAAAGATGCTCAGCAAGCCCTTCCAAGAGTTGGAGCACTTGTCGAGGGACCAGCGTTTTATCCGTATCTTTCTGGAAAAGTAAATCTTAGAAGGCTCGATTCAGCTTCCAGAACGGCCGATCCAAAGACTCGTGAGCAGCGCATTGACAGGGCTTTGGCAAAGGTTGGTCTTACCAATGCCGCAAACAAAAAAGTTCATAAGTATTCACTTGGAATGAAGCAGCGACTGGGCATTGCCAATGCGCTTTTGCAGGAAAGAGATCTTTTGGTTCTGGATGAGCCAACAAATGGACTCGACCCGCAAGGAACTCGAGAGGTTAGAAACCTAATACGTTCGCTTAGCAAGGACGGAACCACCATTTTGGTCTCCAGTCACCTTCTTAGCGAGGTCGAGCAGCTTTGTTCGCACGTGGCAGTGATGAGTGCAGGAAAAATCGTTGCCCAGGGTTCTTTGGAACAACTACAGAGCGAAAACCAGACATTTTTGAAAATCGTCACTCCAGATGCAGACAAAACCATGAAGGTTTTGAGCGAGTTTGGTCTGGAACCCCAGCGTGAGAGTAAGCATGGCTTGGAAATATTCGTTTGCCAGGTGGAGCATGGTTTCGATGGAGATTCAGTTTTGAGAAAACTGCTTCGGTCAAAGGTGAAAATAAAGTCCTTTGCCGTGGAGCAGGCAAGTTTAGAGGACAGGTTTGTTGACCTGACCGGAGAGGGATTCGATGTCGTCCAATAATCGAATCGGCATGTCTCTGATTTGGTCAGAGTTGTGGGTTTTGTTTCGCAGGTGGAGAACCCTTGCGATGCTTGGTGCAATCGCACTAATTCCAATCTTTCTTGCGCTTGCGGTTTATTGGTCTTCTGACACCCTGGCTCCAGGCGAGGGCCCACCGTTTCTAGACCGTGTCAGCCAAAATGGGTTGTTCGTTGGCTACACCTCAACGATTCTTGCTCTACCGCTTTTTCTTCCGCTAACCATCGGGGTGGTCGCCGGAGACACAATTGCTGGTGAGGCCAACCAGGGAACTTTGAGGTATTTGCTGATAAGCCCTGCGGGGCGCGTGAGGCTGCTAATCACCAAATTCATTGGTGCGATTGCCTTTGTGCTGGCAGGAACCGCAACTTTGATGATCGCAGGCGCAATCATTGGAGCAATTCTGTTTCCAGTCGGGCCGGTGACACTGATTTCTGGTGATGTAATTAGCGTTCCAGAATCGATTTGGAGAATGGTTCTGGTTGCTGCCTACACCTCTGTGTCAATGCTTGGACTGATCGCTATTGGAATGTTTATCTCCACGTTGACCGTGGTTCCGGTGGGAGCGATGGCTGCAACAGTGGTGCTCAGCGGAGTAAGTCAAATTCTTGACAATATCCCGCAGCTTGAGGCGATTCATGAGTTTCTATTCACCCACTACTGGCTTGGATTCACGGACCTTCTGAGACAGCCACCCGACTTCAGCTCGTTTGCATCAAATGCGATTCTGCAATTAGCTTACGTAGTTATCTTTGGTGCTTTGGCTTATTCGAGGTTCGCCTCCAAGGACATCCTCAGTTAGTCTCTGCTCGTGGAAGTAACTCCACCAAACAACTATCAGTGGCCATAGCCCCTGGGAGATTCCAACTATTCGCTGATAGAGGCCAATTCCTTGGGCATCGTCGTTGATCCAAACAAACAACAACCCAGTGGTCATCAGCAAAAGCACCACAGTTGCAGCAATTGTTCCGGGTGGGCGAATTAGGATGCTGTAGCGCCTATCAAACCTGGTTGCCAATATCGGCCATATAGCGCTAATTGCAAAAGCGCTAACCGCAAACAACCTGTGTTCCTCAGATGAAGTTGTTTGGGTTGGGGTGGTGAAGTAGGTAAGCCCGTAAGTAAATATTCCATTCAAAACAAAAGCAATCCGAGCTGCCATGTTGAAACTTCTCGCATAAACACCAGTGACAATATTGGCCGTTCCGCCAATTAGGAAGGCAATTGAAACCCAAAGCTGTGTTGGGGCATCATCAGCTGCCAAGTCACTGATTGGTTGCTCCATCCAGTTGTATTGATCCCAGGTTGACTGAGCTATCAACCAGGTGCCGGTGACAACCACAGGTGGAATCAAAGTTGAAATCAGAGCTGGCCAGCCTATTTTCCTCATGTCAAAATCAACAATGGTTGGGTAAACATAATTCAAACTGGAATAGAAAAAGTTTTCCCTGGGTTGTCTCGGCTATGGAACTTAGAGGTAAAACCATTTTGGTAACTGGCGGCTCAGGAGCATTCGGAGCGGAGCTTGTAAATCAGCTTTCAGACCAAGGGGCAAATGTCTTGGCCACTGCCACCAGTAATGACTCGGCGGCAAAGATCCCTAATCGAGCATCGGTAAGGCTTTTGCTTGATTACCAAAGCCCTGACAGCATTGAGACCCTCAGTCAGTATTTACTGACCAGTGACACAGAGCTCGATGGAATCATCAATGCCAGTGGCGTGGTTGCCTTTGGGCCGGCAAGCGAGCTCCCTGCAGAAGCAAGAGAGAGGCTTTTCAACGTCAACGCTGTTGGCCCAATGAGGCTTATCAGCGAACTGATTCCGGCTTTGCAGAAATCCAAAGAACGTGGCAATGAGCCATTTGTATTGAGCTTTAGCGGAGTGGTTGCCGAGCAAACCTTTCCTGGTCTGATCTCCTATGCAGCATCAAAAACCGCAATGCGTAGCTTTTTAGAAGGCCTTGCCAAAGAGACCAGAAGGTACGGAATAAGAGTGATTGACGCAAGACCCGGTCACACCGAGTCAGGGTTGGCCACCCGAGCCATTGCTGGTCAAGCCCCGAACTTCCCCGAGGGAATGACCGTGGAGCATGTGATTAAGCGAGTGGTTGATGCTCTTATCAACGATGAGACCGATCTCTCATCAGATAGGTTCTAATTACCTAGGCTTGCTCCGCAGTCATAGATTCCATAAACCAGCTCATCCAAAGCATCTCGATTAGGAATCGAGACGTCTCCAAGGTTATAAACAGCAAACACAAGCTCTGTTCCATCATTTGCGGTCATGGTTCCGGCGAGGGTATAGCCAGTTCTAATCCAACCGGTCTTGGCAAGGATTTTCCCAGCAGCGTTCTCTAGCTCACCGGTATTGAATCTGTTCTCTAAAGATCCACTCTCCCCCGCAACCGGCAGTGCATTCAGAATGTTTTCAAAGTTGGGATATCCCTCAACTACAAGTTCCATCAACTGAGCTACGAATTCTGGAGAGACTGTTGAGTAAGCACTCAGCCCACTTCCATCTTCAATCACGATCTCTTGGGTGTTCAGTCCAGTTCCCCTGAGGGCGAGTTTGTAAGCGGAGGTGAGAGATTCAAAGTCGCTTCCATCAAGACCCACGTCGTAAGCCACTAGTCTGGCAAGTGCTTCAGCCACCGTGTTGTCACTTCTTAGCAACATGATCCGAATCCACTCTTTGATCGGCTCACTCAGAACACTGGCAATTTCGACTGCATTTGCAGGCGCCGTTCCATAGCTCAAAACAGCATTCTGGGCATTATCCCCAATAGATTCCCTGAACCACTGGCCAGCGCGTTCAATTGGAGCCTCGCTTCTGACCGAGGTGAGCTGAGCAGGCCTATTTCTATCGCCATCCACCTGCAGCGCACTCGCTTGGCTCATCCAGCCATCGGTAATACCCTCCAAGTTCCAGTTTTTCTCCCACTGACCACTTCCGTCGACTCCACCCCACAAGGAGCTGTCCAAAACAATTTCGGTGATTTCCTGGGTAAACGGTTCTGGCTCTGGCTCTGGCTCTGGTGTCACCGGAGCAACTGGCTGATTTGGATCCTGCTCAGGTTCCTCGGTAGCTGGTGGCTCCATTGTTGACACATAGCTGTTCACCTGAAAGGCAAGACTAGAAAGTTTCGGTGCGTCTCTGTAAATACTCTGCTGACCAGGACTTGTGCGACTTAGGGTGACATCCCCCGCACCAACAAGATAGATCTTGGTTGGGTCTTCACTGTCTGCATAGACTCTGGTTTCCACCCGGTAGTTAGGTCCAAGAGTTTCCAGTGCAGCGGCTGCCGTCAAAAGTTTCATAACGGATGCGGTGCGAGATGGTATGTCAGCCCCTATGTCATAGATCAACTCATTGGTCTCGGGATTAATAACAGCAGCCTGTAGCTGAAGAATTAGAGGATCGTTTTCAATGTCTTCAAGTGAGCAGGCGGGTGCCTCTTCCTCAATCGCAACCTCGGGCTGTTCTTCTTGCTCTTCGGTTGCTTCCTCGGTCTGTTCCGTTTGCTCTGGCTCTGTCTCTGCAACCTCAGTTGACTCAGTTCCGCTGCTTAGTCCGCCAATGACTAATGCCAAAACAAGTCCGCCGCCAAGTGCTCCAGCAAGGATTGACTTCCAATGCTCGAGTGGATTCATTACTCTCCCGGGTAGATGACTCCAAGTTGATTTCGGATGTCATCCATCATTTCCATCACATCCAACGAATCTCGCTGGGTGAAAATCTCTGCTTCTAATCTACCTTCTTTGATTACTTGTTCAAACCAAAGAAACTGCTGCTGCATGCCCCGCCCAGGGTGATTTGGAGTAATTTCGGAGATTTGATTCCCCTCTTTATCGAATACTCTCATCCTTGCCTGCTCGTAGAAATTTTTTTCAATCTCGATATGGCCATCACTGCAGACTATCTTTGCTTCTACCGGTCCTTCTGAATCGAAACCTGTTGTAAATATTGCTTTCGCCCCGCTGTAGCTGAGTTCCGCTCGAAGGTTTTTATCAACCCCGCCCTGTAACTCACCTCTGACCTTTATAGAATCTGCCTTACCCAGAAGCATTTGAATCAAACTAAGTGGATAGACGCCGAGATCTAGTAGCGCCCCTCCTCCAAGTTTGGGATCGGTAAGTCTTTCAACATGTGAGATGTTCACGGAGAAATCAGCCTCTACTGATTTCACCCCGCCCAAGTTTTTAGTTATTTCAGGCAAAGCCAGCCAGTGTTCCAAAAACCTTGACCAAAGCGCTTCCATAACAACCAGAGAATTACTATTTGCAATCTCCTGAAGCTCCCCAGCCTGCAAAGCATTCAGCGTGAAAGGCTTTTCCACTAAGACATGCTTCCCGGCCTGAAGAGCAAGCTTTGCCAACGGATAGTGCTGGGGGTTTATGTTTGCAATATAAACAGCCCCTATTGCCTCATCTGCAAACATCTGCTGATAGCTTTCAAAAACCTTCTGGACTCCATAGCTATCAGCAAACTCTGCTGCCTTCGATGGGTCACTACTTGCAACACCAAAAAAATACCTATCGATACCAGCCAAATCTCTGGCAACCTGTTTTGCAATTTTTCCGGGTCCTGCTAATGCCCAATTAATCGGCATATTTGGCTCATTTCTGGGGTTAGGGTTTTTGTATGAGAATCCTAGTCGTCACCGTATTTATGCTCTTATTTGCCTCACCAGCACAGGCACATGATCAGCTGGTTGATGCCTACCCAACTGAGGGAGAAACGGTTGAGGCGGGGATTATTGATATTGACCTTAGATTTTCAGATGACGTCCTAGCAATCGGTGAGGGAAACGAAATCTTGGTCATTGGCCCGGCGGGAGATGAATCAAAACTTCAAAACAACTCCTGCGCTTTCGCAGATGGCGATTTGGTTTCCACCAGAGTAGATCTTGATCAGCCCGGTGACTACACCGTCACATGGAGGGTTGTCAGTGGTGATGGTCACCCAGTAACAGGCATCCAAAGATTCAGTGTTGAAAATACAACAGGCCATGTTTCAAATGGCTTGGTTCCGGGAACGGAGTGCTCTTCAGCTATTGAATCACTGGAAGACAGTCAATCAAGACCGGGGATTGACGCCGAGTGGTTATGGGTTTTGGGGTTTTTCCCCGCTGTCGGCTTGGGCATCTATTTCGCGCTTAGGCCAAAAAAGCAAGTTGATCAGAGCAAACAGGAACAAAAAAGCAGCAACGATTGAGATTTCAAGGATTGCATCCCACCTGCCTCCAGCGGGGGCGAAGTAAAGGACGTAAACCGCATCAAATCCCTGCACGGCCATAAAACCGCTTATGACTGTGACTAACAACAAAAGAAAATAACCAATTGGTTTTTTGGGATTAAACCTCAGCCCAACCCATGACGCCAAAAGCATCAGGATAAAGATCATGCCAACCGAGGAGATAAAAACCTCGGTGGTTGGGTGATAGAAAAACATCGAAGGAACAACCAGGCCAAGCGCCAAAACCCAAATCAGCGCTACAGGGACGAATTTCGCAGGGCTAAGCGATCGCACAGAACTTATCCACCTGTCGGGTCTGTCCAGCAACTACCAAAACATCGCCAGTTTCAATAATTGTTTCAGGGAAAGCAGGTTGATACTGACCATCGCCCTTGCTGGTTGCAACCACAGTCACACCATGGGTTGAACGAATCTTCAAATCTGCAAGGTTTTGACCATTGAAAGCCTCAGGCGCCTCGGCTTTCACCATTACAAAGTCTTCATCAATTGGCACATAGTCAAGGCTTTCACCGCTGACCATGTGGGCAACTCTGTGTCCCATGTCTTTTTCTGGGAAAACCACGTTTTTCACACCCAATTGCTTCAAAATTCTTCCATGCGGTTCTGAATTGGATTTCGCCCAAACGTTTTCAACACCGTTTTGCAATAACAGGCTGGCGGTCAAAATACTTGCCTCAATATCGGCACCAATTGCAACCACGGCTGAATCGAAATCCTCAACACTTAGTTCCTTTAACACCGCATCCTGGGTGGTATCGGCTTTAACGCACTGGGTTAACTCAGCACTCATCTGCTGCACGATGCGTTCATCGGTGTCTACACCTAACACCTCATGGCCGTTTTTCATAAGCTCTCTGGCAATTGCTTTACCAAAGCGGCCAAGCCCGATTACCAACACGTTGGCGTGAATCTGCCGGCGTGGACGGGATGTTCTCACTGCTTTAGCCAATTAGTGGCCTCTCTTTCGGTAGTTCGTAGTGCCGCTGGGTGATTCTAAGTGCCAAGGCACTCGCAACAACCACCGGACCCAGTCTGCCAATAAACATAAGAATAGTTATCCAAACCTGTGCCCAGCCAGGAAATTCTGCAACTGCCCCGGTTGACAAACCGACTGTTGCCGCGGCTGAGACAACATCGAATAACACCCTCTCGGTTTCAAAATCAGTTGCGGCAACAATGGTGACAGTTGTCACCAAGATTGCAAAAAATGAAAGTGAAATCAGTGTAAGCGCCTGTCTTTGAATAGATCTGGGAAGCCTTCTATCTGCAACATTGACAGCTGTTTCACCACGAATCTCAGTCCAAATAATGAAAAACAAAATAGCGATTGTTGTTACTTTGATTCCACCTGCGGTTGAGCCACTTCCCCCACCAACAAACATTAGGAAATTCATGCCCAGCCAGGAGGCACTGTCCATTTCACCGGTGTCAATCGAATTCAACCCACCACTTCTGGTCATGGTGGAGGTGAACATGGCATTCAAAATCTTTTCAAACGGATTCATGCCACCTAGGGTCTTTTCATTTGACCACTCGATTATTCCGATAAATAAAGTTCCGAGTAGAAACAAAATCGCCGATGTAATAACTGTGATTCTTGTGTGCAGGGAGAATTTCTTCTTGCGCTCACCGTTGTTATAAAACCAGCGGATCCAACGCTCGTGAAGCTCAATCAAAACAGGAAATCCCAAACCACCAACAATCACCGCAATCATCACTGGCGCAATTACAAAGAAATCACTTGAGAAAGAGCTGAATGATCCTTCAAACAGCGAGAAGCCTCCGTTGTTGAAGGAGCTGATGGCGTGGAAAATGCCGTACCAAATTGCCTTCAGCGGCTCCATACTGTGCCCGAAGTAAAAAACCAAAGACAGATAGGTCGCCATCGCAACTTCAAACCCGACATAAATCAGCAAGATTTTTCTCAGAAGACTGGGGATGTTGTTGATACCGCTAATACGAGCTTCGCTGATTGTGTTCATTCGATCACGAAGGGAGAGCCTGCCGGTAATCAACAGGCCAACCAGCGATGCAAAGGAGACAATTCCCAGACCGCCAAGCTGAATCAGAATCAGAATCACCAGATGTCCAAAAAAGCTCCAGTAGGAGGCGGTTTCAACAACCGTCAGTCCAGTAATTGAAACAGCGCTGACTGCCGTGAAAAATGCTGTCACGAAACTGGCTGAAGATCCGCTTGTAGTCGCTGCTGGAATAAGCAAAAGGATAGTTCCGATGATTGCGACTGACCCGAAGGCCATCACGACCGCTTGTGCTGGTCGGATCCTTCTCTCGGTAGCCGCAGTAGAGCTCACCCCGACACTATACGCCTAATTTTCTCCGCATTCCAGAGTCAACTGACTCGGGAGTAGGCTGGGCTAGCGCCAAAGTTGGTTTTGAGTAATCCAAAAAGCGAGAAACGGATAAGCATGTCAGAA
>CAJXVY010000009.1 GCA_913062665.1 uncultured Micrococcales bacterium | reverse complement strand
CGATTGCGCTGCCATCAAAGCCTTTCTTTGGATGAGCCTCTAGTTTAGCCCTCACCTGGATTGTCTATGGCTGAGCCGAAGCGTCTGTCGCGGGCTTGAAACTCATCAACAGCCTCCCAAAGAGTTTCTCTTGTGAAATCAGGCCAAAGGGTCTCGCTGAAAACCAGCTCAGCATAGCTAGATTGCCAGGGCAGAAAGTTGCTGGTGCGCTGTTCGCCACTGGAGCGAATAAAAAGATCAACATCTGGCAAATCCGGCTGATAAAGAGCCTTGGAGAAAGATTTGGCGGTAATCCTCTCAGGGTCAATTTCAGAGTTGCTTGCCTGCCTGGCTAGTTTCTTCGCTGCATCGACAATCTCTGCTCTACCGCCATAGTTCACGCACATATTTAGTGTCATCCTTTTCAGATGAGCGGTCATTTGCTCTGACTCTCTCAGCTCGCGAACCACACTCCGCCAGAGTCGTTTTTCCGATCCAGACCAAACAACCCGCACGTTCCAGTCAATTAGCTGCTCTCTTCGTCTCCGTAAAACATCTCGGTTGAAACCCATTAGAAACCTGACCTCTTCAGGGTCTCTCTGCCAGTTTTCAGTTGAGAATGCATAGGCACTCACGGCCTCAACCCCGATTTCCAAGGCACCACTGACAACTTCCAGCAAAGCCTGCTCACCAGCTCGATGACCCTCAGTTCTGGGAAGTCCCCGCTGATTGGCCCAGCGACCATTGCCATCCATAACGATTGCTATGTGTCTTGGAACCTTTTGAAAATTCGGGGCAGGGCGAGATGGATCTTTATAGCTCATCTGCTCTCCGAGATATTCATGGATTTCAAACCTCGCTCCAAATGCCACTGCATAAATGCCCTAATGATTCCAGCCGCTTGCTCGGCTGAAAAACTATCAGCATCATCCACCACTGACCAATCCCCAACCAGCAAGGCCTGCAACACAATCATGGTGTTTGGATGCAATCGGGTTGCCTCAGGGGGTGCACACTGTTCGCATACAGCCCCTCCAACCTGAACCAGAAACCTTTCGTGTGGACCATCAGTTTGACAACCAGAGCACTGCTCAAAACTTGGAGTCCAACCAGAGAGGGATAATGCCCTGAGTTGGTAGGAACTGGCAATTGATTCGGCTGAGTGTTCTGCTCTGGATAGTGACCTCAATGCACCCATCAGAAGCAGGTAATGCTGCGGAGAAGAGGTTTCCCTTGTCAATCTTTCTGCGGTTTCCAGAACCTTGCTTCCAGCTAGATAGGCGTCATAGTCGGAGACGATCTCTTTGCCGTAGCTTGCAAGCGTCTCAACCTGGGTCACAACGTCTAGGGTTTTTCCTTTATAAAACTGTGCCTCCACTGCCATAAACGGCTCTAGTCTGGCTCCAATCTTCGAAGTGGTTTTTCTAACCCCCTTGGCAACAGCCCTGATTTGGCCTGAGTTTTTGGAGAGCAGGGTAATTATCCTGTCGGTTTCACCCAATTTATGGGTACGCAGGACAATTCCCTCTTCTCTAAACTGTGGCACGTGAAAAGTATCCACCATCTAGGGCGTTTTTCGCTGAGGCTATACCCTAAGTGCTCTGTTTACTCCTGAAATCAGAGCCTTCAAGCTTGCTGTTGCGATGTCGCCATCAATCCCAACTCCCCAAAGTGGGTCGTGATCGTCAACTTTGAGTTCGATGTAGGCGGCCGCCAGAGCATCCCCAGATGCACTCAACGTGTGCTCAACGTAATCCAGCAGGTCTATTTTTAGCCCCTTGCTATTCAGAATGCTGATAAGTGCAGAGATTGGGCCGTTTCCACTTCCCTTTTCCTCTAGCATGTGCTCTCCATCTCGAAGCTGCACGGTCAGATTGACCTCGCCTGCCATATCGCTTTCACTTGCCGTGCGCAAAAGCTCTAGTCTTCCCCACTTTGTGTGCTCTTGCTCACCTGGCAAATACTCATCGGTAAAGGCATGCCATAGCTGTTGCGAGGTTATCTCTCCACCATTGACCTCAGCCAACTCTTGAACAACTCTGGAGAACTCAATCTGCAGTCTTCTAGGCAAATCCAGGTGGTAATCGCTTTTCAAAAGATAGGCGACGCCACCCTTTCCGCTTTGTGAGTTGACTCTGATTATCGCCTCATAACTTCGGTTCAGGTCCTGTGGATCGATTGGAAGATATGGAACCTCCCAGTTGACGGTGTGTCGAGAACCGCCTTCAATCTCAGCAACTCGATCCAGATCCTCAAGACCTTTTTTGATTGCGTCCTGGTGTGATCCACTAAACGCAGTAAAGACCAAATCGCCACCATAGGGGCTTCGCTCGTGAACTGGCATCTGATTGCAGTACTCAACAGTCCTGCGAATTTCGTCAATGTCGCTGAAATCAATCATTGGATCAACTCCCTGGCTGAACAGGTTTAGCCCAAGGGTGACCAGATCGACATTGCCCGTTCTCTCGCCATTTCCAAAAAGACAACCCTCGATGCGGTCAGCTCCGGCTTGGTAACCAAGTTCTGCCGCTGCAACCGCGGTTCCCCTATCGTTGTGCGGATGTAGAGACAGGATTATGTTCTCCCTTGGCTGTAGGTGGCTGCTCATCCATTCGATGCTGTCGGCGTAAACATTTGGAGTTGTCATTTCAACTGTTGCCGGCAGGTTGACAATAAGTTTTTTTTCTTTAGTCGGCTTTATAACCCCAGCCACCGCGTTGCAAACTTCCACCGCATACTCCAACTCAGTTCCGGTATAGCTTTCTGGACTGTACTCGTAGTAAACATCGGTCTCTGGAATGGTTTTCTCAAGTTCGAGGCAAACCTCAGCAGCATCTGTGGCAATTTTTTTGATTTCCTCTTTATCAGCATTGAAGACAACCCTTCTTTGCAAGACCGAAGTGGAGTTATAAAAGTGAACGATTGCCCTCTTCGCTCCTTTGATGGACTCGTAAGTCTTCTCAATTAGGTGTCTTCTGGACTGAGTCAAAACCTGAATTGTGACATCGTCTGGGATGAGATCTTGATCAATCAGCTGTCTAACAAAGTCAAAATCGGTCTGTGATGCTGAAGGAAAACCTACCTCAATCTCCTTGTAGCCCATTCGAACCAGAAGCTGGAACATCTTTAGCTTCCGCTCTGGGCTCATCGGGTCAATTAGGGCTTGGTTTCCATCTCTTAGGTCTACTGCGCACCACCGAGGAGCAGTGTCAATAATCTTGTCTGGCCAGGCTCTGTTTGGCCTTTCGACTTTTATTTGTTCGTGAAATGGTTTATACCTGTGAAAAGGCATGCCCGAAGGCTTTTGATTGTTTTCCAATTTTTATCTCTCCATGCTCTTTTAGATTTTTAGCGGCCGAAACTCTCCGCGACGAGCTGGGCCAGATGCTAGGCCTCGTCGCGGCCGCTAAGTAGAAGCTGGAAAAGCATGGGACAACGCTAGCACTAAAATCCAAGACGACCAAGTAGCTTTGGATCTTGCTGCCAGTCTTTGGAAACTTTTACGTGCAGATGAAGCTTGGTTTGGCTGCCGGTAATTTTTCTAATGTTTCTTTGAGAGCGTTGCCGAATCTTACTCAACCGCTCCCCCTTATTGCCGATGATTATCCCCTTTTGGCTGTCTCTTTCGACATGGATGGAAATATGCATTTCATCCCCATTCCATTCATCCATTGTTACAGCCAGAGAATGGGGTAATTCATTCTCTAGAAAACCCAAAGCAGACTCACGAACCTCTTCGCAGGCCCTTTCTTGAGCGCTAAGCTCCGTCACCGTCTCTGTCGGATACAGTCGCTCTGATTCAGGCATCATTGCAATTGCAACTTCAGCTAAGAGCTCTATCTGCTGGTTCTCTCTGGCGCTGACGGGAATGATTTCATCCCACTCAAATGTTTCAGAGAGCGAAATTAGTCGCTGGGTGATTTTTTCAGGGCCAGCCAGATCGGTTTTTGTCAGGATGGCAATCTTTCGGGGTTTTTTGTAAGCACTTAGCTGCTCAATTATTCGCTTATCTCCAGGGCCTAAATCCTCATTTGCGGGCGAGCAAAAACCAATAACATCCATATCAGACAGTTCCGACTCGACGAGATCGTTCAATCTTTGGCCCAGCAGTGTTCTCGGCTTATGAAGACCAGGTGTGTCAACAATAATCAGCTGCCCCGAATCAGTATTCCTGATTCCCCTAATGGCCTTTCTGGTGGTTTGAGGTCGATTTGAAGTAATTGCAATCTTTTGGCCGACCAGAGCATTGGTGAGGGATGATTTGCCGGTATTGGGCCTACCAACAAAAGAGATAAAGCCTGCCCTAATCATCAATCCTCTTCGCCAAGATCGAGGTTAACCTGCCACGCTTGACATCCACTCTTTCTGCAACAAACTCAAAGCCATAGGCGGTCACCTGTTCTCCGCCACTTGGTAGTCGATCCAATAGCTTTATAATCAGCCCGCTTACGGTGTCGACATCCTCGTCCTCAATCTCCAACCGAAAGTGCTCGCCAAAGTCACTTAGGTTCATGCGGGGATGAATCCTAAATAATTTGTCACCAAGTTCGGTAATCTCCGCTAGCTCTCGGTCATACTCATCGCTGATTTCACCGACCAGTTCTTCAATCAGGTCCTCCATTGTCACCATTCCAGCGATTCCCCCGTATTCGTCAATAATTAGCGCCAACTGAGTTTGAGTTGATTGCATTTGTTCCAATAGGTCCACCACCGGCTTGCTTTCTGGAACAAACACAGCCTGACGAGAATTTTGCTCAGCCTTTTCGCTCTGAAGTTTTGCAGGGTTTTCCAAAACGATCTTCGCTATGTCTTTCAAAAACAGCACACCCCTTATGTCATCGGGGCCATCACCTGTGACCGGTAATCGAGAGTGGCCACTTGAGACGAAAGCACTGAGGGCCGATTCCAGAGTTTCCTCTGCGTCAATTGTTCGAATGTCAATCCTTGGCACCATAACCTCACGCACCACGGTTTCCCCAAACTCCTCAATTGACTGCATAAACTCCCTCTCAAACTCTTCTGGGTCGGGGGCTTGCGGAAGAGAAAACAGCTTGAAAAATTCTTGCCAGGCAAGATAAAAGCGCTGCAACCAGCGATTAACTCCCTCGGCAAAGCCGTTGCCGGCCAATTTTTTTGCAATTAAGTGAGAAACCAACAAAGCCAAACTGGTGGTCACGAAAGCGACCAGCACCGACCACCCTCCAACTAGCGAATAGCCACCAGCGGCAATCATCGCACCGGCAATGGCAAAAAACATCATGCGCAGATAGATGGCGCCATCAATAACTTTTTCAGTCACCTTCTGCTGAGCTTCGGCGATAGTCATAAAAACCGCAATCAGGATAGGGAATACGGCAATGGCAGCTATCAACTCAGCTCCTCTGCTTGATACGAATCCAATAATTCTCTCTGAAGACCAAACATTTCGGCTTCTTCCTCTGGTTCCGCGTGATCAAAACCGAGTAGGTGAAGCAGTCCGTGGGTGGCAAGCAGCAATATCTCATCAGTTTCACTATGACCAGCTGCATCAGCCTGCAATCTTGCAACTTGGGGGCAGATAACAATATCCCCCAGTAACCCCTCTGCCTCAGTATTTCCAGGCCTTAGTTCATCCATGGGAAAACTTAAGACATCAGTTGGACCAGGCTCGTCCATCCATTTCAGGTGAAGATCTTCCATCGGTTGCTCATTTATGAACAGAACAGAAAGGTCTACCCGATTGCTGATTTTCAGATGTGAGAAATGGTGTCTGAGCATCTCAAGAAGTCGTTCAGATTCGACCTCGATATCGGACTCATTGTTTATTTCAATTGTCATCGTGAGCCTCGTAGGCGTTTACGATGCGGGTGACCAGCTCATGCCTGACCACGTCCTTGCTGGTAAGCCTTGATACGTGCAAATCATCAACTTTTGCAAGGATCTTAACCGCAGCAGCGAGTCCGCTTTTTCCACCGGGCAGATCGACCTGGGTTGTATCTCCTGTAATGATCATCTTTGAATTGAAGCCCAAACGGGTCAAAAACATTTTCATCTGCTCACTGGTTGTGTTTTGGGCTTCATCCAAAATGATAAACGCGTCATTCAGGGTTCTTCCTCGCATGTATGCAAGTGGCGCTACCTCTACGACGCCGCTTTCGAGAAATTTCGTAAGCGACTCAGCGGGCAGCATCTCCTGCAGGGCGTCAAATAACGGTCTCAAATAGGGGTCTATTTTCTCCGTCAGGGTCCCTGGGAGGTATCCCAAACGCTCGCCGGCTTCCACAGCAGGCCTGGTAAGAATGATTCGACTGCAGCGCTTATTCATCAGAGCCTCAACCGCCTTGGCCATTGCAAGATAGGTCTTACCGGTTCCAGCAGGTCCAAGTCCAAACACAACCGTGTGATCATCAATGCTTTTCAGATAAGACATCTGTCCAGCGGTCTTCGCCCTGATTCGTTTCTCTCCAGCCGAAATATAAGTGGCTGTAAAACCTTCGCCCGATCTTTCTGAAAGTTGTGCAAGCTCAGCAACATCCCTGCGAGATATGGCATCGCCTCTGCCTAGTAGCTCCTCCAATTGGCCTAGCACTCTTTTGAGAGATTCAATGCGATTTTCTTCGCCGTTGACACTCCAACTCGAACCGCGGAGCAGAATTTGCAGATCGGAAAACTGATTCTCAAGCTCCCGCAGATAGGAATCATTTGGTCCAACCAGTTGACCTATGAAGGCGGGATTAGTCTCAAAAACTACTTCGCTCAACTAGCTCCCTGACTGAGAATGTGACCATGGGCATGGAATACGGTTTGACCGGCCTCTTCGCCGGTGTTGAATAAAAACTTGAAGTGGCCATTTGTCTCATGTTCACTAACCTCGCGCATGAGCTCCATGACTTGGGACATTGATTCTTCGTTTTGCGAGAGTTCAATAATGTTTTTTGAGTGAAGTTTGGGAACAACGAGTAGGTGAACTGGAGCTTCGGGATTTATATCCCTAAACGCAATAGCTCCCTCATTCTCGCCGACTCTCTCGCTAGGTATTTCACCAGCAACAATCTTGCAAAAGATACAATCGCTCAAATTTCCTCCTGCTTCAATACTAATCCCAGCCAACCAATGTGCGGATGGTAGCTATTGCCGCTGGAGCAGCGGTTGATGTTCTGAACACGCTGTTGCCTAAAGATGCAACCAGCGCACCACTTGATTTCAGTTTTTCTAACTCTGATTCAGAAATCCCACCCTCAGGCCCAATGACCAATGTCAGCTGTTGTTCAAAATTGAGTTCCGTGAGCGGTGCCTGGGCTTCAGGGTCTAAAACAATTAGCTGTCCGGTAAAGGAAAAATCTGTGTCAACTGCCAAATCTGTAACCTCGGGCAGCCAAGCTTGATGAGATTGCTTGGTTGCCTCAGTGGCAATAGATTTCCAGCGTGCAACCCCCTTGGTGGCCTTTTGTGGATTCCATCTGACAATCGATCTTTCTGCCTGCCAGGGCGTGAATCGACTGGCCCCAAGCTCTGTTGCCGTCTGCACAGCTAGTTCATCGCGGTCCCCCTTGGCGAGAGCCTGAATTACGTGAATAAAGGGCTTCACCCTTTCAACTTCCCATGTTTTGATTACTTTTAGCTCATCCCCGAACTCTGCGATTCCCATTCGACCCTCACCGTCCGTTATTCGAATTTGCTCGCCGAAGCGAATTCTTAGAGAGTTTTTCGCGTGAGTCATTTCTTTTTCATCCATCTTGGGAATCTCTCCCCGCAATGAATCAACTAGAAATTGATGCATCATTTTTTACCAAAACCAAAACCGCTGCGTCTTTGCCTGAGCACCGATTTATCTTTGCTCATCGATTTCAGCTCTTGGAAAAGCTGCTTTTGCTTTTTGTCTAATTTCTCCGGAACTGACACATAGGTCTCCAAAACCAAGTTTCCGCGCCCTGAGCCTCGAAGTTTATTCGCACCCTTACCCTTTAGGGTGATTTTTTCACCAGTTTGGGTTCCTGCCCGAACGGAAACGGTCTCAAGGCCATCAAAGCTCTCGACTTCAACATCCGCCCCCAAAATTGCATCCAAATAGGGAACTTCAAGTCTTGCAACTAAATCGTCGCCATCCCTAGCAAAAACCGGATCTGGGTTTACGCTTACTTCCAAATAAAGATCGCCCGCAGGACCGCCTGCGAATCCGACCTCTCCTTCACCCGGAAGGTGCAGTCGCATTCCATCCTGAACTCCCGCTGGGATATCAAGGTTCAATTCTCTGTTCTCTCTAATTCGACCCTGCGCCCTGCACTGCTGGCATGGATGTGGAATCACCTCTCCGGTCCCCCTGCATGACCCGCAGGGTTGCGATGTAACCATGGTGCCCATGAATGACTGAACCTGTCTGGAAATACTTCCGCTGCCCTTGCAAATATCGCAAACCTCTACCTTGGTGCCGGGTTGAGCGCAGCTTCCCTCACATGTTGGACACAAAACAGCGGTGGTGATTGTCATTGTCTTACTGGCGCCGAAAATGGCTTCCTTCAAGTCCAAGTCAACCCTAAGCAGGGCATCCTGTCCTCTCTGGGCTCGCGATTTTGGACCTCTTGGACCACCACCGAAAAAGGTGTCGAAAATGTCTCCAAGGCCAAAACCCTGGTCGCCGCCACGGTCATATTTCTCACGTTCCTGCGGGTCGCTCAAAACGTCGTAAGCGTGGGTTACCGCTTTGAACTTCTCCTGCGCCTGTGGATCGGGATTGACATCTGGATGTAGCTCACGGGCAAGCTTTCGATAGGCCTTTTTGATTTCCTCCGTGGTGGCATTTTGACTTACGCCCAAAACCTCGTAGTAATCGCTCAATTAGTTAGTTCCCATTCATTGATTTGCTCAAATACCTTGCAACAGTTCTCAGCGAGGCAATGTTCCCACGATAATTCATCCGCGTTGGACCCAGAATCCCAACCCTGGCAGAGCTACCTTGGTCCCCGTACTCACCAATCAAAACACTTGCCGAGCTCAGTTCTTGCTGCTGATTCTCGGACCCAATTGAAATGCCCAGTCCGTCGCTATCCAATTCTGTTTCTCGAAGCAACTTCATCAAAGCAACCTGCTCCTCCATGATCTCAAGCAGGGGCGCAAAACCATCAAAATCACTCTCGGTTCTGACTAGATTGGCAGCTCCGCTAACAGCAACCCTCTCTTGGCGATTCTCCTCAACAAGGCTTTCCAGGGCTTGAATGATGGGGTCAGTCTGGCCGGCGGCCGATTCCGAAAGTTCGTCGAGAATCTCCTGACCACGCTTGCGGACCTCACCAAGTGGTTGTCCCGAAAGCTGCCCATTCAGCCTGCCCCGAATGTCTTGAATGAGTTCTTCACTCAAAGCCTCATCGAGCACTGCAACCTGTTGCTGAATTTGACCACTACTTGAAATCAGCATGACCAAAACTTTTTGCTCGCCAACTGGGATTAATTCAATGTGCCGAATGTAGCTTCCGCCAAAAGAGGGATAGGCAATAAGTGCTAGCGAATTAGTGAGCTGGCTGAGCGTCCTCGCGCTCTGTTGTAACAAATCCTCAAGACTCAACTGGTCGTTTAGAAATGACTCAATGGCTCGCTTCTCTGGCTTGCTGATAGCACTCATCTCGCGCACCTGGTCGACAAACAACCGATACCCCTTATCCGTTGGTATCCGGCCGCTTGAGGTGTGGGGGGCGACTATCAGCTCCTCTTCCTCCAGGAGAGCCATGTCGTTTCTTATTGTTGCTGCACTCACCCCGAGCGGGTGTCTATCAAGAAGTGATTTAGACCCAACTGGCTGATTGGTCTCTACGTAGTCTTCGACAATCGCCCGCAGGACCTCTAGTGA
>CAJXVY010000008.1 GCA_913062665.1 uncultured Micrococcales bacterium | reverse complement strand
CCCGGGGCTTAGGTTGTTTGCGAGTCCTTATGGGATCGCTCATTCCTGCTCAATCCTCGGGAACAGGCTTTCAAGTGCTGCAAATTCAACACCTGTGGGCAATCCTCCCCACTGCGCAGCATCAGCAATGGTTTGCTCGGCAAGGTTTTGTCCGGGCCAAATACTTGCAAATAGCTTGGTGGTTGACTTTGGCATGATCGGTGCCAATAAAACCGAAATAATTCTCAACCCTTCGGAAGATGCATACAAAATTGTCGCCAGACGATCTCTTTGAGTTTCGTCCTTTGCAACCTTCCAGGGCTCTTGCTGAGTGATGTAATTATTTAGCTCATCCACAAGTGTCCAGGTTGCAGCAATTGACTCGTGGATGGCTCCTCGATCCATTGCTCTGTCTGCATTCAGTGCAGCCGCCTGCGCAATCGCAATCAGCTGCTTCTCGGGCTCTTGGTATTCAGCGGGTTCGGGCAATTTAGAGTCAAAATATTTACCAACCATGGTCACAACCCTGCTGGCTAGGTTTCCAAACCCATTCGCAAGCTCCGCCTGATAACGAGCAGAGAGGTCTTCCCAACTAAATGAACCATCAGAGCCAAATGAAATCGCTCGCATGAAGTAGTAGCGGAAGGCGTCAGATCCAAAAACATCGGTAATCTGCTCGGGGGCAATTCCGGTCAGCTTGGACTTAGACATCTTTTCACCGCCAACTAGCAACCAGCCATGTCCGAAAACCTGCTTCGGAGGCTCAAGTCCTGCGGCCATCAGCATCGCAGGCCAAATAACCGCATGGAACCTAAGAATGTCTTTTCCAACTACCTGAACATTGGCAGGCCAATAACGCTTCAAAAGAGTTTCATCTTCGCCGTAGCCAAGCGCGGTTATGTAATTCAGCAAAGCATCGAACCATACATAGGTGACGTGAGAGTCATCCCAGGGGATATCAACCCCCCAGTCAAATTTCTCCTTTGACCTGGAAATTGAGAGATCTTCAAGACCTCTTGAAACGAAAGATACAACTTCGTTTTTGGCACTCTCCGGATGGACGAAATCTGATTGGGATTTATATAGCTCCAGCAATGGCTTTTCAAATTCGCTCAATTTGAAAAAATAATTGGTTTCATTCAGTGTCTCCACGGGTTTGGAGTGGATTGCGCAGACCTTGCTGCCTGCATACTCACCCTCACCATCAACCAGATCACTGTCAGCTTTGTATTCCTCGCAACCTACGCAGTAATTTCCCTGGTAACTGCCCTGGTAGATAAACCCATCGTCATAGAGCTTTTGCAGAAATTTTTGAACTGCTTTTTTGTGTCTGGGTTCGGTGGTCCGAATAAAGTCCTGGTTATTAATATCTATCGTCTCTAAAAGCGGAAGCCAGGAGCCGTTCACCAGCTTGTCAGTCCAATCCTGAGCCTCAGTCTGGTTGGCAATTGCCGTTCTAAGGACCTTTTCGCCATGCTCATCCGTGCCAGTTAGCAAATAGGCATCCTGTCCACGCTGTCGATGCCAGCGAGTGAGCACATCTGCCGCTACCTCGGTGTATGCGTGGCCGATGTGTGGAGCATCGTTCACATAGAAAATCGGCGTGGTTGCGTAAAAGGTTTTTTCAGACACGAGCCCAATCTTACTTTTTCTCAGCCAGTGCCCGTTGATAAAGCTCACGCTTTGAGCCGCCAAAGTTCTCACTGACCTCATTTGCCGCTTGTTTTAGGCCAATTCCCGACTCAACAAGTTGTAACACTTTTTCAACTAAAAACTGATAATCAAGCTCGGCTGATTCATCCCCGTGGACCACCAGTACTATCTCTCCTCGGGGATTGATAGAAATCTCATCTCTGATTTCACTGAGTTTCCCAGTAATCGTCTGCTCAAACATTTTCGTAAGTTCACGGGACAAACTCGCTTGCCTGTCTCCCAAGACCTCAATGGCGGTTTCCAAGGATTCAACAATTCGGGGAGCGGTTTCAAAAAACACCATGGTCCGCTTTTCGGTTTTGAGCAATTCGAAAAACTGTTTTTTCTCATTAGGTTTTTTTGGAATAAAGCCCTCGAAACAAAACCGATTTGTTGGCAACCCACTGACTGACAAAGCCGAGCTCACCGCACTTGGCCCAGCGATGCTTAGCACCTCAACGCCAATTTCATGGCAGTGCTTCACAAGGTTGTAGCCAGGATCACTGATGGTTGGCATTCCGGCATCACTCACGAGCACCACTTTTGATGTCTTCGCCAGATTGGCTAACTGCTCCACCTGCTCGCGCTCATTAGTGTCATTGACAGAGACCACCTTGGCCTTCAGTTTGATATCCAATCCACCGGCTAGTTGCCTAAGCTTTCTGGTGTCCTCGGCCGCGATCAAATCAGCTTCTTTCAGAGTGGTTTTTAGTCGCTCCGATGCATCGCTAAGATTACCTATCGGGGTTGCAGTGACAAACAGCATGAAACCAAGCTTATGTCCCCCGCTAGTGTCACGAGGTTTGATTGAAAGGCTTCAGCGCTCTACTCAAAGTTCCAGGTGTTCTAAGAATCGTCCTATCGCAGCTTTATGCGAGGCTCCCCGGAGGGATGCTAAGTCTCGGACTGATTATCTATGTTGAAAGAATCACCGAATCCTATGCCATAGCAGGGATCACCGTTGGTGCGGCCACGCTTGGAATCAGTGTTGCAGGACCTGCACTGTCGCGTTGGATGGCAATCTTCGGAATTCAAGCAGTTCTGGGTGTCACCAGTTTGCTGAATGTTATTGCAGTTATCAGCATGGCTTTCATCCCTGCCGAGCCTGCTTGGCTTGTTTTGTTGGGGCTATTAATCGGTCTGACTCAACCACCAATACAGACTGCTGCCAGAACCATTTACCCAAGACTGACACCGAAGAAACTCCTGGGCAGACTGTTTAGTTTGGATGCCACCGCCCAAGAGATTATTTGGGTGGTGGGCCCTGTTGTGATCACTTTGATTGCGGCTCAATTCGGATCGTTACCAATACTTATAACAATCGCAACCATTCAGGCGACGGGTTCACTCTGGTTTATTTGGAACAAAGAGGTTGCACTGACCAAGATTCCAAGAACAACGGATGCCTACGGCAAGGTGCTGAAAAACCGCATCGTTTCCATCATGACTTTCATGGGGCTTTTATTTATCGGAAGCTTTGCCGGTTTGGAAGTAGGGGCGGTTGCGATGTTTGATGAGGCGATTGCGGGTCTTTTGATTGCAGTGTTCTCAATCGGCAGCGTGCTTGGCGGTGTTTTTGTCGGGGGCAGGGCGAATTCGAAATATGCACTGAGTATTTTGATTGGGGTCGTGTTGATTGGTTTTGCCATGATCCTGATATTTCCCGCCAACCCTTACTGGGTCGGGCTTTCACTGTTTATTGCAGGGATTGGTGTTGCACCAACGCTTGGAATTATGGCGCTGACCATTTCTGGCGGAACACAGCCGAGTGAAATTGCTGAGGCCTACGGTTGGCAAACAACCGGTCAGCTTGTCGGAATCAGCATCGGAAGTGCCTTGGCTGGAATTGCGGTGGACATTATTGGTCCGGTTGCAGCATTTGCAGTCAGTGTCTTTTTTGGAATCGGAACACTGATGGCCGCATTGGTTGCAATCCGTTACATACCAGCACCGAGCGAGATCACAGCTCCGGAAACGGGGCCGATTGTGGTTATTGACGAATCGGGAAGTGAAAGTAGCAATACAGGCTTGAATAACTCCAAGGAGTAATCATGAAAATTCTTATATCCGGAGCGAGCGGGCTTGTTGGAACAGAGCTTAGGAAGCAAATCGAGGCCCGAGGTGATGTTGCTTTGAGCTTGGTTCGAAGAAAACCAAGGAATGAAAACGAGATCGAGTTTTATCCGGATAAAGGTTTCATCCAAGCAGGAGTTATTGACCAGGTAGATGCGGTTGTCAACCTGGCTGGAGCACCAACCGGCAAAGTCCCCTGGGGTAAGAAATACAAAAATGAGCTGGTTAGCTCAAGAATCAACACAACCAAGACTTTGGTTGATGCGATAAACGCCTCAAAAACACCACCCAAGGTTTTGGTCTCTGGATCTGCCGAAGGTATATATGGAGATCGCGGGAATGAGCTGTTAGATGAGGACAGTGGTAAGGGAGAGGGCTTTTTATCCGACCTTGCTTTTGAATGGGAAGAAGAAGCCAAAAAGGCTAAAGTTCGAGTGGTGCTTATTAGAACCACTCTTGTGATGAGCCCAACCGGTGGAGCACTTGGCAGGCTAATCCCGCTAATCAAAGCATTTATCGGAGGACCATTTGGAAGTGGGAAGCAATGGCAGGCCTGGATCTCACTGGTTGATGAGGCGAGGGCAATACTGCATCTGATCGATAATGAAAAGACCTCCGGTCCCTACAATCTTGCAGCTCCCCAAAAGGCCACAATCACCGACATCATGAATGCCGTTGCTAAGGCATTCAAGCGTCCTTCCTGGCTTAGGGTGCCAGGCTGGGCAATGAGGCTCTTGTTGGGTGAGGCGGCAACCGAACTTTTATTGGGAAGCAAAAAAATGACTGCCGACAAATTGCTAGCGACGGGTTTTGAGTTCAATCACCCTGATTTGGAATCAGCCGCAAACTATGTTGCTGGGAAATCTAGCTAACCCGACGTCTGCGCATAATTTCATCGATTGATGATGTCTGCTTTGGAAGCTCAATCACGTTTTCGCTAACCGTCTTCACTGTCTCTTCAATTAGAGGCTTTGGCAGAGGGTTCGGTGTCCAGCCAGCAGGTTTATCAGCTGCGGCTTTCCTAAGCTGAGGTCTTTTCAGAAGCGATTCCAAAATCACCTCAATCTCCCGCTTGGCTTTTTTAGATAGAGCAATGGCACCTAGGCTCAAGGTAAGCGATGCGATGCCGGCGAATATCCAAGCAAAAGAAGACGCAATCGAAACAAAGCTGAATACGGAAACGAGCAAAAACACAGCAAAAAATATCGCTGTTGTTACACGGGTTCTTTGAAGTCTTGATATCTGAGTCGCAAGCGAAGCGGGAACGGTGTTTCTCTCAACCATTTTTGGCATCCGCCTCTCAAGCTCAACAAACTCTCTGGAGCTTGACCAGCTGGGAATGAAAAAGACCAGCCAGAGTATGGCGATGGCCATCAGCACAATGCCACTTATTCCTGCTGGGAATTCCATACCATAAAGTTATGGCTGAAGGTTAGCCGGTTAGGTTATATCGCTCGGAGTGTTGCCTATCTTGCAAACTTAGCCAAAACCCCACCTTTGGCCTCATCTCTTGTCATTCCAAATATTTCATGATCGCGCCATTCGCCATCGATGTGGATATATCTGTGCTTGGTTCCCTCGTGTCTGAACCCGAGTTTTTCAACAATCCGAAGACTGGCTTTGTTTTCAGGTCGGATTGCAATCTCGGCTCTGTGTAAACCCAGCCGAATAAACATGTAATCGACAATTAGCGCCACTGCTGTTGGGGTAATGCCTTTCCCAGCAAATTTCTCACTAACCCAATATCCGATTGAGCCAGATGATACAGAGCCGTAGAGAATATTGGCCACGTTTAATTGCCCCACCATTTTTCCCTCGTATTCGATGATGGCTGCGATTGCGCTGCCATCCCGGTGCTGTCTTAGCAGGCTTCTGACCATTCCTTTTACATCCAGCTGTCGTGATCCTCCGGGAACTGTTGCCTCCCAAGGCTCGAGCCATTTCCGTTCGCGAAGCAAAATCTCCTCCAGCTCGCGCCAGTCTCTGAGTCTCAGCGGTCGAACTGAGACATCTTCAAAAACTAGTTTGAACGAAGCCTCCATGCTGGCAAGATTAGTAGCATGTCTGGCATCGAGGACGAGAAACAGGCAATTCGAAAACAGTTATTGGCTGAAAGGCTTATACACCCCAAGCCTGCAGATTTCTCTCTTTTCGCATTGGAGCTGTTAGAAAAAACATCTGGCTTGGTTGCAAGCTATTGGTCAACCGATGCCGAGCCTGAAACCCAAAAAATTAACGATTATCTTGCAAGCCGCAACCGACTGGTACTGCCAGCGATAAGTGGACCAAACCTAATTTGGAAAAAGCCAGAGAGGTTAGTCCCATCAAGTTTTGGGATTATGGCACCTGTTGGAGAAATAGTGGCCGTTAATCAACTTGAGTTGGTGTTGGCCCCTGCGCTGGCTGTTTCCAAAAATGGAACTCGACTTGGCAAAGGTGGAGGTTATTACGACAGAGCACTGGATGATTTCGAAGTTGATGTCTATCCTCTGATTTTTGAATCTGAGTTTCTGGATTCTCTTCCAAAGGAGAAGCATGACAGAGTGGTTCAGGGAGTCATAACCGAAAAAGGACTGAGGGTTTTCTAGCCCCAGTGTGGGGGTCTATTGTTCAGTAAATCCTGGTCGTTGCTATCAAAATTAGTCTCTGATGGCGGTTCGGGGGTGTAGGAGCTCACACCAAGGGAATCGGCCAGACGTTTGGCGACGTTGTCTGGCTCACTGAATAGTTCAAATACGTGCACTCTTCGGTATTCAAAACCGTATTGTGACCAAACTTTTCTTGCCCCTTGCAAATAAAGTCTCCAGTCGCGGTTCATGATTTCCCAGTCCGCATCGATTAGCGCCACCTTATTCCCAAATATTGCCAGCAGGCTAATTTCCGGGCTTGGATTCTCAATAACTCGAACTCCCCGCTTTCTAAGCCTTGCCGCCAGGTCGCTTAGAAGCGGATCTTCTGATTGGACAAATTCGATTGAAGGCGATTGGTGTCCTAGCAGTGTCCGAAGATTGGTAATTTCTTCGGATTTGGAATTCGTCGGAAGATCCTCTGCGGTGAGACAACTTATGACAGTCAATTTCTTTCTGGCTGTTGCCACCAGATTTGCCAAATTGGTTCCGGAATTTTCTCCGCTTAGGTCCCCAAAGCTCAGTTTTACCCGACCCTCGGGGGTCAGCGCAAAACCAAGAGAGAAAATAACACGGTCGCTGACTCGATGATTCAGCTCCGCCAAAGAGCTGACCAGAAGCTTCTCTCTGCCGTGAGCTTCCATGAATTCACTGAGCTCGGAGGAGTTTTTCATCTCGGCCACGAGTGCTGTCGAGATTCGCTCGGCGTGAACCCTTGAGGCACTTGCCACGGTTAGCGACAACTCTGGGTGATTTCTTGCATGAGATATGACCGTTTGCACAACAGCCCTCAACTCACCATCTGCAGATTCGGTTGCGCCCTCAATGGTTGATTTAGCTCGGTTGTCTTCTGTTACGTGGACAAAATCAAAATTGGGCTTATCCAAAACCTGGTTTGCTGTCAGCTGCAGCTCGAGTCTGTTCCCGTAAAACTGTTGATTCAGGTAATCCCCAAGCACTTGCCCCTCTGGTCGATAACTTCTTGAAATTGGTGAGGAGCCGAAGGCTCTTGCTGCAAATTGATAAAAACTCTCTCTGTGGCGTGAATCAACTGAGGTTGATAAAGCAATGGTGTTGAACTCCATAGTTGATGCGATTGCGGGATCACCGAATGCGACCAGCTGCTTGGCTCTCGAAATACTTGGGACTAATTCGCTAACGCCAATGCTGGCGGCATCCAAAACAATGCAGGTGTCAAACTCCTCCTCATCCAAGAGTCTGGAATTTAGCTCCAGTGGCGAGCAACTGACAACTGAGCTAAGCGCGGGCCAGATCTGGTCCGCTTGAGCCGCGATAGTTTTTAGTGAGCCCTCCTTGCGCCGGAGAAGTTCTTTCAGCCTGGCTGCTTGCTCGGTGTTGGCGATAGCCTCTTTCCACTTAGTGGACTGATTGTGGTTGACTTTTTTGGACCCTGACTCGATCAGCTGTTGGTTTGCGCTCTCATAAGCAGATTCCAGCTTCGCAATCTGTTTGGCATCAAATTCCAAAATCTCCTGGTTTTGCTCAACCACGGCCTCAAATGCTGATTGCCACCAGCTGAGCTGAAATTCATTTTCCAATCGATGCTTGTCTGGCTTTATCTCGGTTAGTTGATCGGCGAGCTGTTTCAGGCCAGCTGAGTCCAACTGAGCGGCGATCTGCTTGCGATCGAGGTAACCATCCAAAATCTCTGTTTTCTCACTCAACTCCCTAAGCTTCTGAGTCAAAGACTCAAAATCCATTCTGCTTAGCAGTTCGATGTCCGGGTCAGGGTTGAGGTGTTTCTGAATCAGCGTTATTCGATCGGCAACTCGCTCAAAGACATTTTGAACACCGGCCAACCCGGTTGGCACGCTCGGGGGTGCTTTGGTGTCTGCCAATTCATACCAAAGCTCTCTTTGTTTCTGAGCCTCAACAAGGGCGTTGTGTAGGTTGCCAACCTGAGTGGAGGGTCGGAGATAGCTTTTAGCAAGCTTTTTGAACCTTCTTCGCTGCGCACCGCTCATTTCTTTGCGGTCTTTCCGGTTTGAGGTTGCGGTTATTAGATCACCCAGCGGTCTGTCATAAATCTCTGGAGTGAACTTATCCAACGTCTCTCTGATACCCACTAGAAGTTTCACCTGCACCGACCAGTCCTCTACGGTCCTTGCAGGTTTCAAACTTAGATTTGAGAAATACTCCTCAAGCTGCTCCTGAGCCATCGCTAGATCGCCATCCAGCAATTCGCTAACCGCCCGAAGCGCTGCATCAATTTCCTCTTGAGAGTCAAAATTGGATGCAAACCATGGTGTGTCAGTTGGTCCAAAGCTAAATGAACCAGACTTATTTGCCTCTTTCAGAAGCGACTTTGCACTATCCGAATCTTTCAACTGAACCAATAGATGCTCTGGGAACCTTGCTGAGTTTGTTGGCGGGGCCTCTCGAGAGCTCAGTTCACTGAGATTGTCTATGCAGTCAATTAGTGAAACACCAAGCTCCGAATGAGGTTGATTCAACAAGTGGAAATATCGCTGCAGACTTTCCTCGGCAGCCAGTAGCTCGGCTCTGATTGAATCGAAGTCAACTGCTTCTGCTTTTTCAAATCTGGAAATTGACCCAATGATGTCAAACCAACTGTTGTGTGCCCTGATCATCAATCCACCAAGGTTTGCCTCGTGCAATCTTTCTGCAAGCTCATCAAGGGTCTGCCTACGACTGGCGACAACCAGGACCCGCTTTTCTTGATCAACAAGTGTTGACAGGGTGTTCACCACCAACTGGGTATAACCGCAACCCGGAAGGGTTTCCACTACCACGTCGTTGTTTGCTGCAATTGAGGAGAGTATCGCTTGCTGCGTTTGATCAGCAGAGAGTGCGAGCAAAGGGATTTCAGGCTTGTTTGGAGTGTTTGCGCCAGAGATTAGTCGCTGCAGCAAATCGGTTTCTTTGTAGTTTTTTGAAAGTCTCAGTTCACTCAGCTGCGGGGTGAAATTACCGATAACCATCGAGCGGTCAATTTCGGCAGAGGTCTCCTGCAGGATTTCACTGAATCGATCAAGAAATCTAACCGGTAGCAACTCCCCTTGCTTGCGAGCAAGCCTGAGTAGTTCAAGCTTGGATGGAACTATCTCAATTGACTGCAGGTAAGAAAAAAGCTCTGGATTGAGAATTGGCTCATCGGAGACCGTTATTTGATAGTCATCACTTTTTTCACCAACCGTCACCGGCCACAGAAGAAGTGGGAAGGTCTTCTCTGCCTCTGAAAATTTCGCCACACCCGCTGCCAAGAAGCATGAGTCGAGGCCGAAATCGCGATACAGATAATCCGCTTTGTCTTTGATTCGACGCATTGCCGAATTAGATCTTCCTTGGGCAATTCCATCTCGAATCAGATTTGAAATGCGAGTAGTTCTAGCAGCCACCAGCTGCGCAAGGCCGGACGGATGGGCCCTGGTTAGATCGACATGCGAAAAACTGGAAAGCTCAAAACTGGCGAGTGGGTTTCTTCCCCCCAGTTCTGAGAACTCATCCTGCCAACGCTGCCATTGCTGAAAGATTTCACTCACATCGGCATCCTAGCCAGCCAAAGCCCCCACCTCGCTGAGGCTTGCCTAGCTTTAGTGATGACGAGTTAGGCCAAGGATTTTGAAATTCAGCGCAATGAATCTAAAAAACTGCACAAACAGGTTCTTGCGGTTGTCTTTTTTCTTTTTCATCTTTAGTTCCTATTCCGGAATCAGCCACCAGAAGGGCAAGCCCTTGGCTTTGTAGATAAACATTGTGTGCAAAAGCCGCTTGATCCAGTGGCCCGCGAGACCTAGTTCACCGCTGGTCTGTTGAGGGTC
>CAJXVY010000007.1 GCA_913062665.1 uncultured Micrococcales bacterium | reverse complement strand
GGAGCCTCGGATATTCGCACTGATCTCGGAATAATTGCCGAAAGCGTTTGCTGTGGGAAGTGCTTCCTTACCTCTTCAACAACCTGATTACTGAGGTTGGTGCGCCCGTCATGCATGGTCAGCAATATTGTTGACAGCTCCAAATCGGGGTTTAGGTGTTGCTTAATTCTTTGAATGTTGTTCATCAACTGACTCAAACCCTCAAGGGCGTAATACTCGCACTGAATTGGAAGCAATACATCATTACCAGCCACAAAGGCATTGATTGTCAGCAGGCCCAGAGATGGCGGTGAGTCTATGAAAACGTAGTCAATGCGTTGCTCTGACTGGGTGAAGAATTCATTTAGGGCATTTTTTAGCAAAAACTCTCTGCTTGGGATTGAAACCATCTCAATCTCAGCCCCGGCGAGGTTTAGCGTGGCCGGAAGACAGAGAAGATTTTCAGAAAAGGTGGAGACTTTCACCAAACCCTTCAGGGGTTTAGCCCCGATGATTGCCTCGTAAGTGCCCTCAACATCACCGTGGTGCTCAACACCTAGAGCTGTCGAAGCGTTGCCCTGCGGATCCAGATCCACAACCAGCACACGCATGCCCTTTGAGGCCAACGCAGCGGCGATATTCACCGCACTGGTTGTTTTTCCAACACCGCCTTTTTGGTTAGTTACCGCAAAGATTCGTGGACTTGGGGGGTGTGAAAGTTCGGTTGCTTCAATTTTTTTCAACCGCTGCTGATTGGTAACAATCTCCGCCGCCAGAGGTGGTTGCTCAGTCATCTTTTTCCCATGTTTCACGTGAAACATATTCGATGTTCTCTTTTCCAGAGCCCCTCCAACCGGTGTCGTTGGGTGACTTTACATCTCGATGCATTGGATATCCGAGGCCCGGATAAACACTTGGTTTGGTTACCGATGTTTGCTCAGCTTGATTTTCCGTCAACTCTGCACCTTTAGTTCAACAAGTTTGGTTGGCTCTTGAAGCGAATCCTTACCCGCATAAACTACCTCAAAAGATTCAATTTTGAACTTTTTTACCAGTTTCCTGGCATCCTCTATTTCTTCCTCCGCCTTTGCGCCCTTCAGAGCTAGTAAACGCCCGCCGGGTAGAAGACTTGGAACAGAAAAACGAATCAATTTAGGCAGTGCTGCCACCGCCCTTGCGATTACAACGTCAAACTGAGGATCCAGTTCTTCCCCTCTGGCTCTGAAAACCCTGACGTTGTCCAGACCTAATTCCTTGGCCACAGTCTTTAGCCAATCACTGCGACGCTCCATCGGCTCAACTAGCGTTACTTGGTTTTCTGGATTTGCAATCGCAACGGGAATTCCAGGCAAACCAGCACCGGAGCCAATGTCTGCAACCTTCTCGTCTTTTTCAATGAGTTCGGCCACCACTGCTGAGTTGAGGATATGACGAGACCAGAGCTTGTCTAGCTCGCGGGGGCCCAAGAGACCAAGCATCTCTGAATCTCTTGCAAGAAGATCAGCGTACTCAACTGCAAGGTCGTATCTGTCCCCGAAAACAGCTTTGGCTGTTTTTGGGACCTGCTCAATCTCCGAATGTTTCACGTGAAACAATTAGCTATTTTTTACAACGATGTGTCGATCTCTACCTTGGCCCTCAGACTCAGAGACATATCCTGCCTCGGCTACGAGGTCGTGAACGATTTTGCGCTCATAGGAAGTCATCGGCTCAAGGTGCTGATCTTTACTCGTCTCCTCGATCTTCTGAAGAGTTTTCTCAACAAGGAACTCAAGCTCTTCTTCGCGCTTTTTGCGGGAGCCCGAGATATCAAGAATTACTCTCGAGAGCTCGGTGGTTTTGACCTGCACGGCCAATCGAGTTATCTCTTGCAGGGCAACCACTGTTTCTGGATCGGATAGAAGTTTTAGATTTGAACTAGCAAGCTCAGAGGTAATTGACACCAACGGGCGCTCATTCGAAACACCAATGTCTAGATCCCCGTCAATATCAGCTATATCCAATAGTTCTTCAAGAAAATCTGCAGCGTATTCGCCTTCTTGTTCCATTTCCACCATTACTTCTTCTTCTTTCTTCTGGACTTATTTACCGGCTGCTGACGTTGACCGCTTGGCTTTTCTGGCTCTGCCTCAGTTGCCTCAGTTGCCGAATCCTCTTCGATTTTGAGCTTGCCCTTCTTCGCAAGTCTTGCTTGGCGTTCCTTATAAGCAATTGAACCTGGGGTTGGCATGTTTCGGATAACGATGAACTGCTGAACCATTGTCCAAATGTTAGATGATAGCCAGTAGGTCACCAGGGCCAGTGGGAAGCTCACTCCGGAAATTAGGAACACGAAAGGCAATACGTAAAGCAGTATCTTCTGAGTCTGCATGAACTGGCTGTTTTGCACATCAGGGTTTTGGTTTTTGGCCATGATCTGCTTCTGGGTGATGAACTGTGAAGCGCTCATCAAAACAACCATCACGGCCGCCAGAATTCGGACCGCCCATACACTTTCTCCGTCAAAACCGTCATCAAAAGTTGAGATAAAGGTCGCAGATAACTTGGCGCCTAGGAATGATGCTTCTCGGAAAGATTCGGCAAGTTCTGCATTGAGAAGTCCGACCCCACCGCGGTCGTTCTGTGCGTCATTGATTACAAAGAAAAGGCTAATGAAAATAGGCATTTGCAACAGCAAGGGCAAACAGGAGCTAAGAGGATTGGATCCGGTTCGCTTGTAGAGATCCATCTGTTCTCTAGCGAACTTCTCTCGAGAATCCCTGTCGGTCTTTCCCTTGTATTTCTTCTGCAGTTTTTGAAGCTCTGGCTGCACCAACATCATGTTTCGTTGGCTCTTGATTTGCCTAACAAAAACGGGGATAAGAGCAGCTCTAACCACCAGCACCAAACCAACTACAGTGAGCACCCATGTGAGTCCGGAGTCTGCACCGAACCCTACAAAAGTCCATATGTTGTGGAACACCACAAGTATGAGTTCAATTACCCACTTAATCGGCCATAGTAAATCTGGCATCGCCTATCCTTTTTTCCTCGGAATGACAAATCCTAGTTCAGTTACCTGAATCCAACCTGGACCTGTCTTGAAATCATCGATTCCACCCTCGGACCAAGGATTACATCTGAGCACT
Source organism: uncultured Micrococcales bacterium (assembly GCA_913062665.1). Next base: position 8,999 of record CAJXVY010000007.1, on the reverse strand, counting down.
CTCCAACTGGAAATCGGAAGTGCTCTGATCACACCCAGTTGCTGAAAACTACCTAAAGCATAAGCCGAACAAGAGGGGTAATACCTGCAGACGTTTCCATAAAGAGGACTGATTAGTTTCCTGTAAACCAGAAGAAAAGCTACAACCAAGTTTCTGGGGATCAGTATAAGGAACAATACAACCCTCACTTTGACCTCTTTCGCAAGGTTTCGAACGCTTCACCGACCTCTTTTTGAAGTTGCTGGAAACTCAACTCCAAAATAGGTTTTTCGGCCCTGAGGACAAAATCAAGACCAAACGGGGTGTCTACAAATCCAGAGCATGCAGATCGAAGTCTTCTCTTAACGAGGTTTCTTGTGACAGCATTGCCGACTCTTTTGGGAACGACGAATCCAAACCTGTTTAGGGTATTGGGGGAAGGCCGAGCACTAACGACCAAACTAGGGGTTCTATATTTGATCCCAGTTCGAGAAACCGACCTGAACTCTTGCGAATCGCGCAGACGATGAGCGCGAGGAATCATCTCTGTTAAGCGCTGAGCTCTGAACGGCCTTTGCGGCGGCGAGCAGAGAGAATTGCCCTGCCGGCACGAGTGCGCATTCTCAGCCTGAAGCCATGGTTCTTCGCGCGCTTGCGGTTGTTTGGCTGAAAGGTTCTCTTTGTCAATTTGGTTCCTCACTAAAACTTTGTTGTAATCAAAACAACCGCTTAAAGATACGCTAACCAGCCGGAATAAGTCAATCATTTTGTTCTAAACAACAGCCCTTAGCACAAAACCCTTAATTAGTACTTGAAAGACACGCATAAAAATTTGATTAATCTGCACTAGATGCTGTTGAATATGTCAAGCTTGGGGATAACCCTAGCAACTTATCCACAAGAAACAGTAAGTTATTCACAGTAGCACAATGTTGTGCATAACCTGTGGATAACTAGTCAGACGATGGGGAGTCAGATGAATGACGAACAAGTGCAATCCATATGGGAATCGCTTGTTACGACCCTTTCCTCAGATTATCGAATAACCCCTCAGATGGTGGGGTTCATAAGTCTCGCGGAACCTAAAGGCATCCTTGGAGAGACGCTTTATCTAGAAGTTCCCAATGACCTGACGCGCTCGATGATTGAAACCAGACTAAGTGAACCAATCCAAGACGCGATGCAGGAAATATCGGAATTTGGCGGTCCATCGACTTTTGCTGTTGTTATTAATCCCAGTATTGAGATTCCAGAAAAAGAAGAATCTGAACCAAATTGGGTGCAGAGCAAACTTAAGGAACCTGATCCAGCAACTGGACCTGTTGAAACCTCGGACGTAATCGGACTTAATCCGAAGTACAGCTTCGAAAACTTTGTCACCGGAGGAAGCAACAGATTCGCCCACGCTGCTGCATTTGCTGTTGCCGAAGCTCCTGCCCAGGCGTACAACCCACTATTTATTTATGGTTCGAGTGGCTTGGGTAAAACACATCTATTGCATGCCATTGGTCACTATGCGAAGCATCTATATCCCAGAGTCAAAGTCCAATATGTATCCAGTGAAGAATTTACCAACAGCTTTATCAACGCGATTCAGAACAATCAAACCAATGAATTCCAGGCTCACTACAGGGATGTGGACATTCTTCTTATCGACGATATCCAGTTCCTACAAGGAAAAGACCAAACCCAAGAGGCGTTCTTTCACACATTCAATACTCTCCACGATCACAACAAGCAAGTTGTAATCACCTCTGATGTTCCACCGAAGCAGCTGACTGGCTTTGAAGAGCGGATGCTGTCCAGATTTGAATGGGGGCTGCTCACTGACATCCAGGCACCTGAGTTTGAAACCCGTGTTGCTATTCTTCGAAAAAAAGCGCAAAACGAGAACTTGGAAATACCCGATGAGGTGATCGAGTTCATGGCTGCCAGGGTGTCATCAAACATTAGGGAACTCGAGGGTACTTTAATTCGAGTCACTGCCTACGCGAATTTGAACAAAACAGAAGTTGATATAAACCTTGTGCAAACAGTACTCAAGGATGTCGTTCCACTCGGGGTGGGAACCAATGTGGACCCAATCGCAATTATTAACGCGACCGCCGATTATTACAAGATAAGTGTTGATGATATTTTCGGCTCCGGAAGACAACAAGCGGTTGCTCTTGCAAGGCAAATAGCTATGCATATTTGTAGAGAGAAAACCGATCTGTCTCTACCCAAGATCGGAAACATTTTTGGTAACAGAGACCACACGACAGTTATGTACGCAACAAAAAAAGTTAGCAAGCTTATGCGTGAGCGTCGATATATCTATAACCAGGTTTCTGAAATTATTGACAAGATTGAAAGATCGTCGCGGTAGTTATTCAGTTTTTCTGTGAGAAACCTGTGGATAACTTCTGAATACTGTGCACTAATTTTGAAGATAATGCCCCAAACTGTGTAAAGACCGAAAATTATCCACAATCACTCGGTTTATCCACAAACTTATACACAGCTCTAATAACAACTTACACAAATGTAGTTATTAGAAAATTCCAAGCGTGTTGCTTTTTATACACATTTTCGACAAGAGTTACTAATTTTATTATTTAAATTTAAGTTATTTGATATCGGTACAGACTTGTGTAAAACGCTATGTGTTGAATTCTTCACCTCAGTCAGTGCGAAATATGTCAAGATAAGACTTCCAAGATCAAGGGGAACCATTGAAATTCGAAGCAGATAAAGATGTTTTGGCGGAAGCGGTCAACTTTGTTGTGCGTTTATTACCCCAGAGAGCTTCACTACCAATACTTTCCGGTGTCCTGATTGAGGCAAAGGAAAACGAAATAACCCTGTCGGTTTTTGACTATGAAGTTTCAGCAAAATCATCAATAAGCGCCAATGTCAGTGAAAACGGAACTGTATTGGTTCTCGGCAAATTGCTTTCGGAGATCGTAAACAAACTACCTAAAGATCAAGTTCTTTTCGAGCTAGTCGAAAACAAAGTAAATGTGTCCTCTGCATCTTCAAAATTCAACCTATTGACTATGCCCACCAGTGAATATCCAGAGTTACCCGCTCTACCACCAACTTCCGGGGAAGTGGAGGGTCAATTTTTTGCTCAGGCCGTAACTCAAGTTGCACATGCTGCATCAAAGGAAGATGTTACTCCGGTCCTTACAGGTGTTTTGATCGAAGCAAGAAACGACTCTCTAAACCTTGTAGCAACTGACAGGTACCGTGTTGCAGTTAAGTCAATTCCATGGAAATCATCTATTTCCGACTCAGTTTTAGTGCCAGCACGAACTCTTCAAGAGATCGCAAGAACTTTCTCAAACCAAGGATCTTTGGCTGTTTCCATCGAAAAAACTGAAGAGCGACAAATGGTGGCTTTTTCAGCTAACAATAAAAGCGTTACTTCAGTGCTTCTGAAGGGTAATTTCCCTGCGGTGCTGAGTTTGTTCCCAGAAAACATCGATCACGAAGCAATAGCAAATGTCGACGAAATCGAGGAAGCCACAAAGAGGGTTTCTCTGGTTGTTGAGGGTGACAACCCCATCAGGTACAACTTTGGAACCGAAGCAGTCACCATCAAATCAATCACAAGCGAAACCGCGCAAGCAACAGAAGAGGTTGCAATTGAACTAGTTGGCGATGAAATTGGTGTTTCGCTGAAACCACAGTTTGTTTTGGACGGCTTGAGCGGCATTAATACTGAACATGTAAGTTTTGGGTTTACCAAAAACCAGCAAAACCCCGCTAAACCAGGACCACTGCTGTTTACAGAGAGAGGCGATAAGTCAGGAGAGTTTAAATACCTTCTTCAACCGAACCTGCTTGACGAAAACTAATGCAGGTAACCTCTTTATCCCTAGCTAATTACAGAAACTACGAGCAACTTCAATTGTCCCTTCAACCGGGGATAAATTTGTTTATTGGGAAAAACGGTCAAGGCAAAACAAACCTTGTTGAAGCAATCCGTTACTGTTCAACACTCTCTTCCCATAGGTCTCCGACTTCGTCCCTGATCAGTGCAGACAAAGAACAATCTTTGATTGGTATAGAGCTAGAAAATCAGGGAAAGAAACTAAAACTCGGTGTTGAACTGAATAGGTCTTCAGTAAACCGACACAGCATAAACGGGAACCTTGTGAAAAAATCTTCAGAAATACTTGGTGCCCTTACCACAGTTATCTTTTCCCCGGAAGACATTGACCTAATCAGAAGAGATCCCTCAACCAGGAGAGATTTCCTAAATGATCTTGGGGTTCAGCTGAGACCAGCCTATTTTCAAACACTTTCGGATTATGAACGAGTCTTGAAACAAAGAAATGCTCTACTGAAATCTGCCAAGGGAAGGTCAATAGACACATCAACCCTTGAATTATGGGATGACCAACTAATCGAACTCGCAAGTCGAATAATCGAAAACAGAGAACAGCTGATCCGGTCGATTGCACCGGGTGTGAATGAAAAATATTCGACGATATCCAAAAGCGAATCAGAAATCGAGATTTACCAAATCAGTTCAATCGACATCGATTATAGAAACCACACCACAGAGGAAATCAAAGAAAAACTCGAACTTGCCATAAAGGGCTTACGTCAAGATGAAATTGATAGAGGTATGACCCTGATTGGACCACAACGAGACGACCTGCAAATCAAGCTCTCTGGACTTTCTTCAAAAGAGCATGCTTCGCAGGGTGAGGCATGGTCACTCGCTCTGTCGCTTAAGCTGGCAAGCGCTGAACTTATCGCTAATTCGTCGAACACAGGCAAACCGGTGATTATTTTGGATGATGTTTTTAGTGTTCTTGATTCAAGCAGAAGAGAAGCCCTAACCGAGTTCATGGGTGGATATGAACAGGTGTTGATAACTGCCGCAGTCGAAGAAGATGTTCCCCTAACATCTAATGCAAATAGATTTATTGTCGAAGGTGGCAAAGTTGAGTGATTACGCGAGTAGCTTTTATAGCCAACTGCTGAAAACTTTTAGTGGAAAAACCAGTTATGAACAAAAAAAGCTGCGTTCGAAACCTAAATCAAACTCAAAGCCCTTTGATAAAGATCGAGACCCCGTGAGACTGTCAGCGGGAATAGATGAAATAGTTGGCCAATTCAATTGGACCTCTCAGCTAAGCAAGGCAGAGCTATTTGTTTCCTGGCCAGACATCGTCGGCCCACATGTCGCTAACGCTTGTAAACCCACAAACCTAAATAATTCAATTCTGCATGTGGATTGCATTTCGACTGCCTGGGCGACTCAGATGAGATTGATGGCGGTGCAGGTTTTGGAAGAGGTAAACCAGAACTATCCGGATTTGGAGATTAGGGAGATAAAGTTTCACGCCCCGCAGGCCCCAAGCTGGAGAAAGGGGAGTCGATCTGTGCCTGGAAGAGGCCCCAGAGACACATATGGATAAAATCACCGTCCTCGAGGTCTTTTTGTCCCTCTGCGGTAGGATAGAAGTGTTAGCAGCCCCGAATCTAAGTCGATGAGTCATCGCATTTCACGGGTCCTAACAAAAACTGAGGAGCAAACTTAATATGAGTAAATCCGAAAATTACGGTGCAGCCAATATCCAGGTCCTCGAGGGACTGGAGGCTGTAAGAAAAAGACCCGGTATGTATATCGGCTCCACCGGACCACGAGGTCTGCATCATCTCGTTTATGAAATAGTCGACAACTCGGTTGATGAGGCTCTCGCTGGCTACTGTTCAAACATCCAAATCACCATCAATAAAGACGGAACCCTCAGTGTTCAAGATGATGGTCGAGGAATTCCAGTAGATCTTCACCCTGTTGAAAAACGTCCGGCGGTTGAAGTTGTGTTGACTGTTTTGCACGCTGGTGGAAAATTCGGTGGCGGTGGCTATGCCGTATCGGGCGGTCTTCACGGAGTTGGCGCCAGTGTTGTGAACGCCCTTTCACACCATTTAGATGTTGAGGTCGCAAGAGATGGTTTTTTGTGGACTCAAAGCTATAGCCAGGGTGTCCCCGATCACGACCTAAAGAAAAACGGCAAGGTTGACTACACAGGAACAAAGATTTCCTTCAAACCCAACGATGAAATATTTGAAACGGTTGAGTTTGATTATGAAACACTGCGCGCTCGTTTCCAGCAGATGTGTTTTTTGAATAAGGGACTTCGAATAACCCTTAATGATGAGCGTGATGATCGCACCGATAGTTACCACTATGAGCAAGGGCTGATTGATTACGTCGACTACTTGAATTCAAGCAAGAAAAACGACAAGGTTCACGACGAGATAATTTCTATCGAGAATGAGCTCGATGACAAAACAATGTCGGTTGAAATCGCCATGCAGTGGACAACAGCATTCACTGAAAGCGTCCACACATATGCAAACACCATCAACACCCATGAGGGTGGAACGCACGAAGAGGGTTTTAGGTCTGCTCTTACATCGCTAATCAACCGCTTCGCCAGAGATAAGGGATTACTCAAAGAAAAGGATGAAAACCTAACAGGTGATGATGTTCGCGAGGGTCTCACTGCCGTAATCAGCGTAAAGCTAACTGAACCACAGTTCGAAGGCCAGACAAAGACCAAACTTGGGAACACCGAAACAAAAACCTTCGTCCAAAGGGTTGTAAACGATCAGCTTGGTGACTGGATGGCTAGGAATCCAAACCAGGCAAAAGAGATTGGTAAAAAAGCTATCGCCGCTGCCACTGCGAGACTGGCAGCCAGAAAAGCCCGGGAGGCAACCAGAAGAAAAAGCCTTTTGGAATCAGGAGGCATGCCTGGAAAGCTTCGCGACTGCTCCAGCAAGGATCCCGAAAGAAGTGAAATCTTTATCGTTGAGGGTGATTCCGCTGGAGGAAGTGCCATGCGCGGAAGGGATCCTGAAACCCAGGCGATTTTGCCGCTTCGCGGAAAAATTCTAAACGTAGAGAAAGCGAGGCTGGATCGAGCCTTGCAAAACACCGAGGTGCAGGCATTAATCACCGCTTTCGGAACCGGAATTGGCGAAGATTTCGATCCTGAAAAAGCCCGCTATCACAAGTGCATTCTGATGGCGGATGCCGATGTTGATGGGCAGCACATCCGTACCCTGCTTTTGACACTTCTATTCAGATACATGCGTCCGTTGATTGAGCACGGATATGTCTATCTGGCTCAACCGCCGTTGTATCGAATCAAATGGTCAAACGCACCTCATGAATTTGTATTCAGTGACGAAGAGCGCAACCGTCGAATTGAAGAAGGCAAGGCCGAGGGAAAGAAACTTCCAAAGGAAAACTCAACCCAGCGTTACAAAGGTCTTGGCGAGATGGATTATGACGAGTTGTGGGAAACCACCATGGATCCTGCAGGCAGGACTTTGTTGCAGGTAACGCTTGAGGATGCGGCGATCGCCGATGAAATCTTCAGCACACTAATGGGTGAGGATGTTGAGTCCCGCCGAAACTTTATTCAGAAAAACGCCAAAGACGTCCGATTCTTGGACATCTAGGAAGACACCATGACAGACATAATCAAAGGCCACGACCACATAGAACAGGTTGATCTCCAGTCGGAGATGCAAAAAAGCTACCTCGACTACGCAATGAGCGTGATTGTTGGTCGAGCGCTTCCGGATGTGAGAGATGGTTTAAAGCCAGTTCACCGAAGAGTTTTGTATGCGATGTATGACGGTGGCTACCGTCCTGACAAACAATTCAGCAAGTGCTCCCGTGTTGTTGGTGACGTGATGGGGCAGTTTCACCCACACGGTGACAGTGCTATTTATGACACCCTGGTTCGGTTGGTCCAGGACTGGAACATGCGTTATCCACTGGTTGCTGGACAGGGAAACTTTGGATCTCCAGGAAATGACCCCGCTGCTGCGCCAAGGTATACCGAGTGCAAGATGGCTCCGCTGGCTATGGAGATGGTTAGGGATATCGACGAGGAGACTGTCGATTTCCAAGATAACTACGATGGCCGTACCCAAGAGCCAACAATTCTTCCCTCACGTCTACCAAATCTTCTAATAAATGGCTCCATTGGTATTGCGGTTGGAATGGCAACAAACGTTCCACCGCATAACCTGACTGAGGTCGCGGCAGCAGCAAAGTTCCACCTAGAGAACCCAACAATTCAGGGTGAAGAACTGATTGAAGAACTAATCAAAATCGTCACAGGCCCTGACTTCCCAACAGGTGCCCAGATTCTTGGACGCAAAGGCATCGAAGATGCCTATCGCACAGGTCGCGGTTCAATCACTATGCGCGGTGTTGTAAATGTTGAAGAGCTTCAGGGCAGGACATGCTTGGTTGTCACCGAGCTTCCATATCAGGTAAACCCTGACAACCTGGCTTTGAAGATCGCCGAGCTTGTCAAAGAGGGCAAGGTTACCGGCATTGCAGATATTCGTGACGAGACCAGTGGTCGAACCGGTCAAAGACTTGTAATTGTTTTGAAAAAAGACGCCGTAGCCAGGGTGGTTTTGAATAATCTCTATAAATACACCCAACTGCAAGATAACTTCGGTGCCAACATGTTGGCCCTAGTTGATGGTGTTCCAAGAACTCTAAGCATTGATGGTTTCATAACCAATTGGGTGAGCCACCAAATTGAGGTCATTGTCCGCAGAACTCAGTTCAGGTTGAAAAAAGCCGAGGAGAGGGCCCACATTCTTCGTGGTTACCTCAAAGCACTTGATGCTCTTGATGAGGTAATCGCTCTGATTAGAAAATCAGCAACCGTTGAAGATGCAAGAGATGGACTGATCAAGTTTCTAAAAATTGATGAATTACAAGCCCGAGCAATTCTGAATATGCAGCTTAGGCAGCTCGCGGCCCTTGAGAGACAGAAAATCATTGATGAAGCTGCAGAACTAGAAAAACTAATCAAGGAATATCAAGCAATCATTGCCGATGAGAATCTGCAGCGCGGAATCGTTCGCGATGAGTTGACGGAGATTGTTGACAAATACGGTGACGACAGAAGAACCGAGATTGTCCCCGGTTATGACCCAGATGTATCGGTTGAAGATCTAATCCCCGAAGAGGAGAT
>CAJXVY010000006.1 GCA_913062665.1 uncultured Micrococcales bacterium | reverse complement strand
TTTGATTACTCTGGAACTCAAGCCTGCCGAGTTCTGCGGGAAGAGGGCATCCGAGTCATTCTCATCAACTCGAACCCAGCAACAATCATGACCGACCCTGGTTTTGCAGATGCAACATATGTTGAGCCGATTACTCCAGAGGTAATTGAGCGCATCGTTCAAATAGAAAAACCAGATGCAATTCTGCCCACGCTGGGTGGACAAACCGCACTAAATGCCGCCATGGAACTTCACGATCGTGGCCTATTGGAGAAATACAACGTTGAGCTGATTGGTGCGAATGTGGATGCAATCAGAGCGGGCGAGGATAGGCAAACGTTCAAAGATCTCGTTGTCAAACTTGGGGGAGAGGTTGCACGCAGTGCAATTGCACACACAATGGATGAGGCATTGGATGTTGCAGCTGATTTCGGCTATCCACTGGTTGTTAGGCCGAGTTTCACCATGGGTGGGCTCGGCAGCGGAATTGCCTTCAATGAAGAGGATCTATATCGAATCGCAGGAAGTGGTCTTGATGCATCACCAACGAACGAGGTTTTACTCGAGGAGTCGATTCTCGGTTGGAAAGAGTATGAACTTGAAATGATGCGGGATAAAAACGACAACGTGGTGGTCGTTTGCTCAATCGAAAATGTCGATCCTGTGGGGGTGCACACCGGCGACTCGATAACGGTTGCACCGGCGCTAACTCTTACCGACAAGGAATACCAAAATCTCAGAAATCTATCCATTGGTGTAATAAGGGCCGTCGGGGTGGATACCGGGGGTTGCAATATTCAATTCGCTGTTGACCCAGAAACAGGCAGGGTGATCATCATTGAGATGAACCCAAGGGTTAGTAGATCATCAGCACTTGCGAGTAAGGCCACCGGGTTTCCCATTGCAAAGATTGCAGCCAAACTAGCCGTGGGCTACACCTTGGATGAGATTGAAAATGACATTACCAAGGTAACGCCTGCCAGTTTTGAGCCAACGCTTGATTATGTAGTGGTGAAGGCGCCTAGATTTGCTTTTGAGAAGTTCCCAGCAGCCGATTCCACACTAACCACAACCATGAAAAGTGTCGGTGAAGCGATGGCAATTGGTAGAACCTTCGGTCAGGCACTTCAGAAATCACTGAGGTCACTGGAGAAAAAAGACAGTGAATTCAGCTTTGTGGCTGGATCAGATAGCCCTGAACAGTTGAAGCAAAAGATGCAAACACCCACTGAATGGAGAATCAATCAAGTTCAGCAAGCGCTGTTGGCCGGGGTTTCTGTTGACGAGGTCTATGAACTAACCAAAATTGACCGCTGGTTTTTGTATCAAATCCAGAAACTCAACAGCGAGGCATCAATATTTGCCAGTGCCGAACTGACCAAGGACAGCCTGCAGAGGGCCAAGCGTCACGGCTTCAGTGATTCCCAGCTAGCTCAAATCAAGTCAGTATCCGAAGCCGAGATACGTAGTCTCAGACAGAGTCAGGGGATCAGGCCCGTTTATAAAACTGTGGATACCTGTGCGGGTGAATTTCCAGCTCTGACTCCATATCACTACTCAAGTTATGAAACTCAGTCGGAGGTAGTGCCCAGCAACCGCAAGAAGGTACTAATTATCGGCAGCGGTCCAAACAGAATAGGCCAGGGAATTGAATTCGACTACAGCTGTGTTCACGCCAGCTTCACTCTGAGCGACGAGGGCTTTGAAACAATCATGGTCAACTGCAATCCAGAAACTGTTTCGACTGACTACGACACAAGTGATCGTTTATATTTCGAACCACTCACACTCGAGGATGTTTTAGAAGTCATTCATGCAGAGTCTCAATCGGGTGAATTCATCGGCGCGGTTGTTCAATTGGGTGGTCAAACAGCTCTTGGACTAGCCAGGGGACTAGAGGAAAACGGGATTCCAATTCTTGGCACAACACCTGCCCAGATCGATGCGGCCGAAGAACGAGGAAAGTTTAGCGAGATTCTAAAGGCCTCAAACCTGAGGGCTCCAGATAACGACATTGCGTTTGATAACGAGAGTGCGTTCAAAGTAGCCCAGGAGATCGGTTTCCCAGTTTTGGTGCGACCCTCCTTTGTTCTCGGTGGACGAGGCATGGAAATTATCTATGACGAGCAAGGTATGTCCAGCTATTTCGAGAGAAACAAGGGGAATGTGGTTATTGACAGCGAGCACCCTCTGCTCGTCGACAGATTTCTTGATGATGCAATCGAGATCGATGTGGACGCGCTTTATGACGGCCAAAAGTTATTTATTGGTGGAATCATGGAGCATATTGAGGAGGCAGGAATTCATTCCGGCGATTCCTCCTGCACTCTTCCGCCTGTGACGTTAAGTGACGTCGTGGTGCAACAGGTTCGGAAAGCCACCCATGACATCGCAGAGGCGATTGGCGTTAGGGGCTTGATAAATATTCAGTTTGCCCTATCGGCGGGCGGACTGTTTGTGCTGGAGGCCAATCCAAGAGCGTCAAGAACCGTTCCATTTGTTTCAAAAGCACTCGGCATTACCTTGGCAAAAGCTGCAAGCCTGATAATGGTTGGTAAATCCATTGAAGACTTGATCAAATCAGGCCACCTGCCTGAAATTGATGGTGGCCAAGCCCCGGACAGCCCAATCAGTGTCAAAGAGGCTGTTTTACCCTTTAGGAGATTCACGACACCAGAGGGCAAATATGTTGATAGCTTATTGGGGCCAGAAATGCGTTCAACTGGCGAGGTAATGGGAATTGCAGAAGACTTTCCAAAAGCCTTCGCTAAATCACAGGTCGCTGCAGGTGTTAAGCTTCCTAAGACAGGCAAGGTGTTTGTTTCAGTCAGCGACCGAGACAAGCACCAGATTGTTTTACCCATCCGGAGACTCTGGCAAATGGGCTTTGAAATATTGGCAACCTCGGGCACGGCAAAGATTCTTGGCAGGCAGGGTATCCCAACCATCTCGGTGACTAAATTTAGTGAAAAGAGCGAGGACGAGAGGTCAATTGTCGAGATGATTGCGGATGGCGAAATTGACATCGTTATAAACACACCCAGTGGAGGGGCAGCCAGGGCCGACGGCTATGAGATTCGTGCTGCAACAACAGCGAGTGGCAAGGCCATTTTCACAACCACAGCCCAGCTAGCGCCAGCAATAGCCTCACTTGAGTTTATTCGTGATAATTCATTTGAGGTTATGTCACTTCAAGACTATGACAGGCATAGAGTACGTTGAGATTCGATAGCGGGCCCTATTTATGCGTTGGTGCTGATCCGCACCCTGAGATTCTCAGTAGCTGGGGGTTGGAGGTCTCAACTAGAGGCCTTTCTGAGTTCAATAGATTATTTATTGACTCCATCCCTGAAGGGCTGGAAATCGTCAAGCCGCAAGTGTCGCTCTATGAGAGTTATGGCTCAAAAGGTATGGCTGAGCTAGAGACTTTGCTCAGCAGTTTGGGGGAGATGGGGCTTTATTCAATAGCCGACGCCAAACGATCGGATATTGGTAGCAGTATGAGGGGTTACGCTTCAGGCTGGCTAGCCAAGGATGCGCCATTTCTAGCCTCTGCACTGACAGTGAGCCCCTATCTGGGAGTTGGAGCGCTGGGTGAAACAATCGAGATGGCTGCTAGAAACCAGAAGAGGGTATTCGTGTTGGTGGCAACTTCAAATCCGGAAGCAGTTGAGCTTCAGCAGGGTGGGGTATCAAAAAGTATCTTGGAAGAGCTAGTGGCTTTCGATAGAGACGCCGTTGGCTTTGTGATTGGGGCCACCGTTGACACCGCAAACTACGGGCTTGATCCGCTTCTCACTGATACCCAATTCCCGATTCTGGCACCCGGATTTGGAGCTCAGGGCGCTGAACTCAGTGAGGCATCAAGGCTGTTCGGTTTTCAAAGTCAGAATTTGATTGCAAGTGTAAGCAGGAGCGTTCTTGCGGGTCCTGCAACCGGGTTAACAGACCGAATTGAAGCTGCTCTGAAGGAATTGCGATGATAGTCGTTATTGCTGGGCCGGCAGGGGTTGGCAAAGGAAGTATTGTTAGCGGAATCTTGTCCAAGCGCGATGACTTCGTCCTGAGCGTAAGTGCCACCACCCGTAAGCCTCGCCCGACAGAATCCGACGGAGTTGAGTATTTCTTCGTTGAAGACGAGCAGTTTGATCGATTGGTGGCAAGGGGCGAAATGCTCGAATGGGCATGGGTGTTTGGTCTAAACCGCTATGGAACGCCAAAGAGTGCTGTTGATGAGATGGTTGATCAGGGAAAGACAGTTATTTTAGAGATTGATCTGGATGGAGCTCGCCAAATAAGAAAAACAGCTCCAGATGCAGTGCAGATCTTCATCGCTCCTCCAAGCTTTGAAGAACTAGAGGCCAGACTCAGAGGTAGAGGAACAGAGACTGATCAACAGCTTCAAGCTAGACTCAAAACAGCCAAAGAAGAGCTTGAGGCTCAAGGGGAATTTGACCGGGTGTTTATTAATGACGACCTAGAAAAAACAACCCAAGAGGTCATAGACTATGTAATTCAAAGGAAAGATGAGAATGATTGAAGCACAGGGAATCGTAAACCCGCCAATTGACGAGTTGTTGGCAAAAGTTGATTCGAAATATGAATTGGTGATGTTTGCATCAAAGAGAGCCCGTCAAATCTCCGAGTACTACTCGGCTCTTCACGAGGGAAGCCTATTCAATTACGTCGGTCCTCTAATCGACAGTGCCGTTGATGACAAGCCACTCTCAATTGCTTTGCAAGAGATTCATCAAGACAAGCTGCAAAAAATACTTAACGAGGACTAATCTTGCGCATTCTGCTGGGCGTTACCGGCGGTGTTGCTGCCTTTAAGTCGGCAAGCATAATCAGAGGTCTTGTGGATCTTGGTCACGATGTGAGAGTTATTGCAACCAAAAATGCACTCAATTTCATAGGCGAGACCACACTTGCAAATCTCAGCCGAAACAAAGTTCACGTCGATCTGTACGCAGATACAGAAGAGGGAGCTCATATTGAGCTTGCAGAGTGGGCTGAAAAAGTATTAGTGGCCCCCGCTACCGCCTCGCTCATTGGTAGATATGCCAATGGGATTGCAACCGATTTGCTTATAAATGTATTGATGGCCACCAGTGCCCCTGTGACGATTGCTCCGGCCATGCATTCGAATATGTATACGAATCAGGCAACGCAAGAGAATCTTCGACGCCTGAGGGGACGGGGTGTAATCGAGATCGAGCCTGTTGTCGGAAAACTAAGTGGCAATGATAGTGGTGTTGGCAGGCTGCCTGAGCCGGAACATATTGTTCAACAGTTTCTTGGGGAACATCCGCTCGCCGGGCTTAGGGCTGTGGTGACGCTAGGAGGAACTCAAGAGCCAATAGACACTGTTCGATACATAGGAAATAGATCAAGTGGTATTCAGGGACTTGCATTTGCAAAGACCTTGCAAGATCTGGGTGCGGAGGTGCGCCTAATTGCCGCAAATGTAAGCGTAGCTACCGGTAATTTTGAAACCATATCTGCGGTCAGCTTTGAAGCCATGGAAAAAGCTCTGAACGATACGGAATGCGAGTTTCTGGTTATGGCGGCGGCGGTAGGGGATTACCGGGTTGAAAGTTCTGCTGGCAAGTTGCCCAGAGCAGAACAAACACTGACCCTCAAGCCAAATGATGACTTGGTAAAAAAGTTTAAGAATGCGAACCCCTCGACCACTGTGTTGGCGTTCTCTGTAGCCGATCAACAAGAGGACTGGGTGGGGGTTGGAAGAGAGAAGAAACTTGCCAAAGGAGTTGATTACCTATTGGCAAACTCAACGACAGCCTTTGAGAGTGAAGAATCAGTCGCCTGCCTAATCGGAGATGATGAGCTGATGCTTGAGGGCTCAAAGCAAGAAATAGCATCGAAGGCTATTGATCACATCAAGAACAGCTTGAAGACCAGGTACTGACTTAGTAACGGTAGTGCGGAAGCTTATATGGTCCCTGCTTTGGAACCCCAAGGTACTTGGCTTGATCATCAGTTAGTTCAGTCAGTTCAACGCCAAGTGCATCAAGGTGCAGGCGAGCTACCTTTTCATCAAGTATTTTTGGCAGGACATGCACCCCAAGTGGGTAGTTTTCAGTGTTTGAGTAAAGCTCAATTTGCGCCAGAACCTGATTGCTAAAGGATGTGCTCATCACAAAACTTGGATGCCCGGTTGCATTACCCAGGTTCATCAGGCGACCTTCGCTGAGTACCAACACGGATTTTCCACTTGGCAGTATCCACTCATGCACCTGTGGTTTGATTTCCACTCTTTTGGCTCCTGGCAGATGCTCAAGTCCAGCCATGTCAATTTCGTTGTCAAAATGACCAATGTTAGAAACGATTGCCTGGTGCTTCATCTGCTGGATGTGATCCACGGTGAAGATGTCCTTGTTGCCGGTTGTGGTGACAAATATGTCCACCTCAGACAAGACGCTCTCAAGCCTCGAAACCTGAAAACCATCCATCGCTGCTTGCAATGCACATATTGGGTCAATCTCGGTAACGATGACTCTGGCGCCTTGACCCTTTAGGGCCTCAGCGGCACCCTTGCCAACGTCCCCATAACCCGCAACCAGGCATACTTTGCCTCCGATAAGGGTGTCGGTAGCTCGATTGAGACCGTCTGTAACGGAGTGTCTTACCCCATACTTATTGTCGAATTTAGTCTTCGTGACACTATCGTTGACGTTTATGGCGGGGAACATCAGTTTTCCATCCTCAAACGCTTCGTAGAGTCGATGAACGCCGGTAGTTGTCTCCTCTGTCACGCCGATTACTTCTTCTGCGATTGAACTCCATTTCCCAGGTGATGATTTGATTGACCTATCGAGAGTCTCTAATACGACCTGAAGCTCGTAGGAATCGCTGTCAGCGGGGTTCGGGACAGAGCCGAGTTTTTCAAACTCGACCCCTTTGTGAAGGAGCATTGTTGCATCCCCTCCATCATCAAGAATCATGTTTGGACCGGTAGATTTTTCTGCACTCCAGTCAAATATCTGCTCCGTGCACCACCAGTATTCCTCTAGAGTTTCACCCTTCCATGCGAACACAGGGCTTCCCTGAGGGTCCTCTATCGTTCCGTTGCCGACAACAACGGCGGCTGCGGCTTCGTCCTGAGTACTGAAAATATTGCAGGATGCCCATCTAACTTGAGCTCCAAGAGCGGTCAATGTTTCAATCAGCACTGCCGTTTGGACGGTCATGTGTAGAGATCCGGCAATTCTTGCCCCTGCAAGAGGCAACTTGCCGGCGTGTTCTTCTCTGATGGCCATCAGACCTGGCATTTCGTTTTCAGCAAGGCGAATCTGGTGTCGTCCGGACTCAGCCAGGCTCAAATCAGCAACTTTGTATTCGAGTTTCTTGTCGGTTAGCACCTCATCAGTCTAAGTGGGCATAACATAGAGAGCAATATTGGGCCATGCGTTTTGTGTGCATCGGCTATAGCTAACGACAAGCGATCGAAACGAGAAAAAAATATATGTCTGCAGGCAAGGACTTTCTATTCACATCCGAAAGTGTTACCGAGGGTCACCCGGATAAGTTGTGCGATCAAATCTCTGACGCGATTCTGGATGAAATGTTGGCTCAGGATCCGGATTCCAGAGTGGCTGTTGAAAGCATGGTGACGACAGGACTGGTGCATATCGCGGGCGAGGTGCGCACGAAGGGCTATGTCGAAATTCCCACACTAGTTAGAGAGCTGATTTCAAACATTGGCTACACATCCAGCAAGGTTGGTTTCGATGGTGCCAGTTGTGGAGTGAGTGTGAGTATCGGTGCACAATCCCCAGAGATTGCCGCTGGTGTTGACAACAGCCTGGAAAACAGAACTGGTAACGAAGACGAAATCTCAAAGTTAGGTGCGGGCGACCAGGGAATCATGTTTGGGTTTGCCTCAGATGAGACACCCGAACTGATGCCAATGCCTATTGTCATGGCTCACCGTCTCACAGAGCGCCTTTCACAGGTTCGCAAAAGCGGTGAGATGTCGCACTTGAGACCAGACGGCAAAGCACAGGTCACTATTGAATATGTCGATGGCAAGCCATCACGCCTGGACACCGTAGTAATTTCCACTCAGCACGATGAGGAGATTTCCCAAGATCAACTTAGCGAACAACTGATTGAAAAGGTCATTAGGCCGGTTGTCGCCAGATACGGAATGCATATCGATAACGTCAGATTGCTTATAAATCCGAGCGGAAGATTTGTACTCGGTGGTCCCCAGGGAGACGCTGGGCTCACCGGAAGAAAAATCATTGTCGATACCTATGGCGGATATTCAAGACACGGTGGTGGAGCTTTCAGCGGTAAAGACCCTTCAAAAGTGGATCGAAGTGCAGCGTATGCGATGCGATGGGTAGCTAAGAATATTGTCGCCAGCGGTGCGGCCAAAAAGGCTGAAGTTCAAGTTGCATACGCGATCGGTGTTAGTGAGCCGGTTTCTCTGATGGTTGAAACTTTCGGTACAGGTCTTGTCGAGGATCAGAAGATCACCGCTGCCGTAAGAAAGATTTTTGACCTAAGGCCCGGAGCAATCATCAGAGACCTGGATCTTTTGAAACCTATTTACCTCAGAACAGCCACCTATGGTCATTTTGGAAGAGAGGACCAGGGTTTTGGCTGGGAAGAAACTACTAAAGCTCAAGAATTGGCTAAAGAGTTGGGATTGTGATTGCTTTCTGCAAGGTGCAAATAGATTCTCCGCTTCCTCAGCTCAGTAGAGAATTCGATTACATAATTCCCGAAGGTATGTTGCTAGAGGTTGGGCAAGTTGTTTCCGTGCCTTTTGGTAGGCAGCAACAGCCAAAAACTGCAGTGGTTACAAAACTTGTGGATTCCAGTGAATTTGCAACTGCAGAAGTGTTGCAAGTTTTGGGGCCAAAAATCATGACCTCTGGATTCATCTCCTATTTGCAGACAGTTGCTAAAAGACAAGCCATCAGCCCTGGGGAGCTACTGAGGCTAGCTATAACCACCCGACCGAAAAGGAAGGCTGACTTTACGCAGGAAAACAGTTCGATTCCGGAATGGGTGCTGCAGGATCTCGGGGGTAAGACCGAACTTGATAGTCACACGGCGGAGATAGTCTCATCAACACAGAGGCTGATATCTGGATCCGTTCAACCCGAATGGGCACTTACTGCGCTTCAGTCAGCCCTGTCCGCTGGTGGTGGCGTGATTATTAACTTGCCAGACCACAGACACATTAGGAGATTTAGGTCGCTTGCTCGGCTTTACGAGATCGAGGATCAAATACTTTGGGTTGATGAGTATAAAACCCCCTCAAAAAGATTTTGGGTTCAACAGAGACTGCTAAAGGACGGCGGAATTCTCGTGGGCAGCCGATCGGTGATGTTTTTCGACGTTAAGGATCTTCAACGAATAATAGTTGTCAATGATCTAGACCCCTCACACGAATCCGAAAGCTCACCATACTTGGCGACTCGTGAACTGGCTTTCATACGTGGGGACACTCAGCAAGCAAGCGTTCATGTTATTTCACACATTCCCAGTGCTGAAGTAATACGCCTATCCGAACTTGGTTATTTGAAAATGATTCATGACAACCGATCCCCGAGAGTGAGTTTTGGGCTCGAGAGCCAAATAAGTACAAACAAACTCATAGACGCTGCCATAAAAGTTGGGCCAGTCCTGATTGTTACAGGGTTCGCCGGCGATTCTGCCGCTATTTACTGCAAGTCTTGCAGGCATTCAGGAAACTGCATCCGCTGCGGTGGGTCCATTTACATGCCTACAAATGAAAGTTACAGGTGCAGAACGTGCTCTTCTGCTGCAAGACCAAGATGCGTATTCTGCGGCTCGAGTGAGTTTCTCAGGGGAGCGAAAGGGGCGGCGAGAACGGCTGCTGATTTCGGAAAAATAATTCCAGGGGTTCGTGTTATCGAGTCTTCACAGTCCAAACCTGTCAGCTCAATCACCGGAAAGGTCCTCGTAGTTGCTACTGCCGGAGCCATACCGGAAAGCGAAAACGGATATGAGTTGTCCGTGATTGACCAAGCACAAGTTTTTCTATCCAGAGAAAGTCTTAGGGCGCTCGAGCACAGCCTGAGAATCTGGACTGACGCAGCCTCCCATCTTTCAACTTCTGGCCAATTGCATTTTGCTAATTTTGATGGTGAGGTTGTGAGGAAATTCTCAATAGGCCAGCAGCTACAGCTGCTTCAAGCAGAATCGGCGCAGAGAAAACAATTGGGGCTATCGCCATGGCGAAGGCTTGGGATTGTCGAAGGTGACACAGAGAGGCTGAATCGGCTAGCAGATACGCTTTCAAGTCATGCTGAGATTATTTCAACGAAACCCAAACTAGTGTTCAGTTATCAATACAAAGATGGAGCGCAAGTGTCGGATGCCCTTGTGCAGGAACAGCTCTCGACGCCCCCTAGAGAAGGAACCAGGCGGAAAAGAGGGCTAAAGATTGTCATGGACGGGCAGGGTTTAGTTTGATCAACTACGTTTTTGCCGGAAGCGACTCTGTTGCAGCAACAGTGCTCGAAGAATTGGTCTCTTTTCGAAAACCATCACTTGTAATTACCCGTGCAGATGCACCAGCTGGGAGAAAAAAGGACCTTAGGCAAACTGCGGTAGCTGAAGTAGCGGAGAAATACGGGATTCAGACTGTTAAGTTAAACGACCCGTCGATTGCGCTTGAACAAATAAAGGATTCCGGCGCCTCAAGAGGAATCGTTGTCTCCTACGGCGCGATACTCAAGGGTGATGTGCTGGAGAGTTTAGATTGGTTTAATCTTCATTTTTCATTACTACCCAGATTGAGGGGAGCAGCGCCAGTTCAGCGCTCAATAATTTCAGGAGAATCTCCTACGGGTGTAACGATTTTCAAAATTGACTCCGGGATGGATACCGGGCCTATCTACACACAAATGGAAGTTGACATTGAAGGGCTTGATACTAAATCTGCGCTGGTAAAAATGTCATCAAGCTCAATTTCACTTCTTAGGGAGCTGTTGGATGACGAAAACCCGAGTCTTCAGCCCCAATCTGGAACCCCTAGCCACGCAGCCAAGCTAACTAGAGAAGAATGTCAGTTGGATTTCAATCTTTCAGCTCCCCAACTAGTCCGAATTGTGCGGGCTGCAAATCCAGAACCAATGGCCTGGACAACCAATGTCGGTCAGCCGCTGCGAATTTTAGAGGCGTCCACTAATGGTGTTCGATTTCCAGGTGATGATGCCCCCGGGAAGGTCGAGTTGGTGGGTGGAAAAGTCTTTGTCGTATGCGCCGATTCCACCAGGCTCGAGTTGATTACCGTGCAGCCATTTTCCAAGAAATCCATGAGCGCCCGCGACTGGTACAACGGGGTCAAAGAGGCCACTGTTGGTAACTGAAGCAAGAAAAACCGCCTTCAATCTGTTGCTCTCGGTTGAGAAAGACGGAGTTTATCCAAATATAAAACTGCCAAAGATGCTTGCAAGCAGTGAAATGTCCAAACAAGACCGCGGATTCACCCAAGAATTGAGCTACGGCACGCTTCGCATGCAGTCGCTCTACGACGCTCTGATTGATTTCACAACAGACAAACAAGATCTAAGCCTAGAGGTTCGACTGGCACTCAGGATGGGGTTGCACGAGCTGATTAGTATGCGGACTGGCGACCATGCGGCTGTAGATCAGTACGTGGAGCTTACTAAGATGCAGCTCCCGAAAGCCTCTGGTCTTGTAAACGCCGTTCTCAGAAGGATAAGCAGAGAAAAGGATGAGTTGATTAGAACTGTTACTAATGACGGCAGTGACTTAGCAACTACCTTTGCGCACCCCAGATGGATCGTTGATGCGCTTTCAAGCAGTCGCGAGATGGACAACGCCGGGGAAGTTTCAAGTCTGCTTGCTGAGAATAATGTGTCACCAAAGCCCCAAATGATTGCCCTTCCTCCACATCCTCTGCCGGAGGGGGCCAAATTACTTGAGCTCAGCAAGCTCGGTTTCGAGCATCTTGAGGGACTGGATAACAGTGTTTACAGATATCAAGACCAGGGAAGCCAGCTTGTCACCCAAATAGCAGCAGATGCGGCACCAAACGGAAACTGGTTGGATATGTGCGCTGGACCTGGAGGAAAAGCTTCATTGCTTGCAGCAATTGCAGCTCAGAGGGATAGTCATTTGACCGCAATCGAGCTTTATCCACAAAGAGCAAACCTGGTTCGCCAAGCTCTTGATGGTTTTTCAAACGTTGAAGTTCACGCAGCTGACGCAACCGAATTCAAGTACGCAAAGAAATATCAGCTGGTATTGATTGATGCTCCCTGCACAGGTCTGGGAGCGCTCCGAAGAAAGCCAGAATCAAGAAACAACAAGCAGCCGAATGACTTGCAGGAACTAAACAAGATTCAAAAGCGCTTATTGGAGACTGCCGCTTCTGTTACCGAAAGTGGTGGAGTCATTGCCTACATCACTTGTTCTCCCGTGATTGAAGAAACCACTGCGGTAGCTCGGTGGTTTTTGGACTCCCATCAGGAGTTTGAAATCCTGCCTTGGTTTGACTATGCGAACATTAGGGCAAATCGCAATCGAAAAACCCTGCAGCTATGGAGCGATAAGCACGATTCGGATTGCATGTTTCTTGCCTTATTCAAAAAGAGCTAAGGTGTTTTTATGCGAATCAACCCATCAATTCTGAGTGCTGATTTTTCAGACATGGCAAACCAGTTGGCAAGCATTGCCAGTGCGGATATG
>CAJXVY010000005.1 GCA_913062665.1 uncultured Micrococcales bacterium | reverse complement strand
AACTCCCAGCAAATTGACCATCACCGCATAATCAGCGGTCATCTCTGTGCTGCCAAGGGGAAGGTCCAAAACAGCTCTCAAGTGTTGCTCAAACTGCGATGTGATACTTGCGTCAATTGTGAAGTGGCCCGAGTTGTGCGGTCGCATAGCAAGCTCGTTGATCAACAATTGACCGTCTCTGGTCTGAAACATCTCCACCGCCATCACCCCTGTGACACCAAGCTCCTCGGAAATGGTTTTTGCTATCTCCAAAGCTTGTTGCTGGTCAACATTGGAGGCTGGCGCAAGAACCTGTGAACACACTCCGTTTTTCTGGATTGTCTCAACCGCGGGCCAAGCTCGCCATTCACCACTTGGTCTTCTTGCTGACAAAACCGCAATCTCAGATTCAAAATCAACCAACTGCTCGGCCAACAATGATCCGCCGAGCTTATTCAAACTTGAAAACCAATCGCTGACCTCGTCTGCATTTGAGACAAACCTGACGCCCTTTCCGTCATAACCGCCGATTGGTGTTTTGACGATAACTTTGCCGCCCTGTGTAGCGATAAATTCATTCAGTTGTTCAGGGGTCTGCACTTCAAGCCATCCAGGCATTGGCAACCCGGCTTGGGATAGACGCTGGCGCATAAAAAGCTTGTTTTGGGCAAAAACTAATGCTTTCGAGGGGGGTTGGACGCTAATCCCAACTCTTTCCAACTGCTCAAGCGCCGAAGTTGGGACATGTTCGTGGTCAAAGGTTAGAACATCGACACCATCGGCGAACCAACCAAGCTCCTCGGCTTCGGTGTAATCACCAACGTTGACTGTTGCAATTGAGGCAGACATGCCCTCGGCCTCTGCAAAAACTTTGATTTCGATTCCCAGTGCGATTGCCTCGGGAATCATCATTCGCGCGAGTTGCCCTCCGCCAATAACGCCGACTCTCAAACCTCTCCCAACCTTCGAAGGTGCAATATATCCCCTGCTGAGATTATTTCTTCCCCATCATTGATAACCAACCGTCCCTGATTGTCAATATCGGTAGCCAGCCCCTCTATAACTCTGTCATCCGTGGTTACCCGAACCTCAAGACCAAGGGTATGTGAATACTTTCTCAATCTTTCCAAAACCGCCGCAACGCTGCCCACATCGTAGTCCCTTCGAAGGGTTGAGAACTCCCCCAAGATTTTTGAAAGTTGAAAATCGAAATCCTGGGTCAAGCCAATCTCCGCAAGTGATATTGAATTATCAATCTGGATTGGCTGAAGGTTGAGGCCTATTCCGACCACGAGCGAGTCTGAGCTGGCCTGACCTAGAACTCCAGCCAACTTCTTTCCATCTACCAAAACGTCGTTGGGCCATTTCAATCCAGCTTCAACGCCCTGAGATCTGAGAGAGATAACTGCTGCCATGGCAAGCAAAATCCCATACCAGTGAGCGGCACCTCTGGGGTTTCGAATAAGCAATGAACAGGAGAGGCTCGCCCCGCTCGGGGATGACCAAACTCGGGAATGACGTCCACTACCGCTGGTTTGCTCGCTAGCGCAAACAACGCTCATGTCAGGCCAGTCTGCAGAGTTTTGAGAGATTTTTTCTATCAGATACTGGTTGGTTGAGCCGATTTGGTCGAAATAAACCAGCTTGCTTGAATGAGCAGTTGATAATTTAAGGTCCATGCATTCCCTTCGGACCATACAAACATTACTAAAGTAGTGCGCATCATAAAGTTGGAGAGATCTTGACAGACCATCCAGAGCTGGACACAACGGCCGGCAAAATAGCGGACCTCAAAAAGCGCTACCAGGAGGCGATGAATGGTGCGGGTGAAGAGGCGATAGCAAAGCAAAGAGCAAAGGGAAAGCAGACCGCTCGCGAAAGAGTGCAGCAATTGCTCGATCCAGGTAGCTTCGTCGAAATTGATGAATTCGTCCGGGATAGATCGTCTGAGGGAAAATCCAGGCCCTATGGAGACAGTGTTGTCACCGGATTGGGAACCATTCACGGAAAGCAGGTCGCGGTATACAGCCAGGACTTCACAATCTTTGGGGGGTCATTGGGTGAGGCTGCAGGCAACAAAATCATAAAGATAATGGAAATCGCGATTGACACCGGGGTTCCGATAATCGGAATCTTAGACAGCGGTGGCGCCCGAATCCAAGAAGGTGTAGTTGCCCTGGGAAAGTATGGAGAAATATTTAGAAAAAACACCCTCGCCAGTGGTGTGGTTCCGCAAATTTCGATTGTGATGGGGCCAGCTGCAGGTGGTGCGGTCTACTCACCTGCGTTAACAGATTTCGTGGTGATGGTTGATAAGACCTCGAACATGTTTGTCACCGGGCCGGATGTGATTAAGACCGTCACCGGAGAAGAAGTCGGTATGGAGGAGCTAGGTGGAGCAAGAGCCCACAACGAAACCAGTGGTGTTGCCCACTACCTTGCTGAGGATGAGGAAGACGCCATCGATTACGTGCGAACAATGATTGGCTTTCTCCCTGAAAACAATCTCTCGAATCCACAGTCCTATGAACCAGCGCACGAGCTGGAAATCACAGAGCAAGACATGAGGCTTGACCAACTGATTCCGGACAGCCCAAACCAGCCCTATGACATGCATACGGTTATTGAGGCCACAGTGGATGACGGCGACTTCTTGGAGGTGCAGCCGCTATACGCACCGAACATAATCGTAGGCTTCGCTCGCGTGGATGGTGGAACAGTTGGAATCGTCGCGAACCAACCTCTGCAAATGGCGGGCACTCTAAACATTGACGCTGGAGAAAAAGCAGCTAGGTTTGTGCGCTTTTGCGATAGTTTCAACATTCCAATCCTGACTCTCGTGGATGTTCCTGGTTATCTACCAGGGACAGACCAGGAGTGGGCGGGTGTAATCAGAAGAGGTGCGAAGCTTCTTTACGCCTACGCTGAGGCCACGGTCCCACTAATAACAGTGATAACCCGAAAGGCCTATGGTGGGGCATACATCGTTATGGGTAGCAAGCAGTTAGGCGCCGATATAAACCTGGCCTGGCCAACCGCGGAAATCGCCGTAATGGGAGGTCAGGGCGCTGTGAACATTCTTTACCGAGACAAACTCAAGCAAGCAGCTGAAGCCGGTGAAGATATTGAGCAGGTCAGATCGCAACTGGCGAAGGAATACACCTATAGTGTCGCAAGTCCTTTCCTAGCTGCTGAGCGGGGCGAGCTGGATGGAATTATCGAACCCTCAGCGACCCGACCCAGCGTAATCAAGGCCCTGCGAGCACTGAGAACCAAGCGCTCAGAATTGCCTCCAAAAAAGCACGGAAACATTCCTCTCTAATGCCTGAAATTCGAATCCAAACGCAACTGAGCTCGGCAAAGAAGGCAGCACTGATTTCAGTTATTAATAACCTTGAGGGTCGAGGTCAATCAGCCGAAAAACCCACTGGTTACGAAGCAAAACGGGAATGGAAGCGCTCCTCCATGACTAGAAAAAAGCCCGGGCAGTAGGGCCGAGAGCCCAGAATACTTGTCCCCCATTAAGGTGAACACTTTTTCCTGAAAACCGCCACCAGCTCTGTAAGGCTCTTGAGAAACTAAAAGAGTCCGAGCCGGGTGGCTGTTGGGGGGTCACCCGTTTCGGACGTCTAAATCCTCTCCCAAATACTCATTTCTTCTCTTGAAGGGCTCATTGCCGCAATCGAAACTTTCCAAGACTCTCCCTGTGGAGAGCGAATGGTAATCTTTCCATCCACTGCGGCATCTATGGCCTTTGCCACCTTCTCGAGAATCTCCGCTCGTTGAACCTCATCCACTTCTTCAAGTCCACCCTCATCCAAAAGCTCCACCTTCACCCCTCGAGCTCGCGCCTTTTTTGCCGCCTCGCTGACCCTTTCGTTAATAAGACCCCGGCCCCGAATCAGATCTCGAAGCTCTGCCTCCAACAGTCTTGCGCTTTCAGATCGGTCCGAGTCGAGATGCCCCTGGGTTTCGACGATTTCAGTGAGAATTGGCTCTGCCTTTTGAAGGGTCTGTTGAATTCGCTCTTGTCGAAATTTTCTAGCCGCGGTTCTGCCGGCTGCACCGACTTCAAAAGCTCTTTGAGACTCAATTGACTCAGCTGCCTGACGATCCGCCGTTCTAATCGCGTAACCTGAGGCGTGACCGGCAAAGACCATCAAGAGCGCACCCACGATTCCTGCGTTGAGAAGCGTTCCAATCCCTCCCCATATGATGACCTGGCTGGCGATGGCGAAAAATCCTAGCCAACCGATGATTACGTGCCCCCTGAAGGATGTAATTCCAAGGAGGGTTGCCAATCCAACCACAAACCAGGTCGAATAACTCGCCGTTTCATTCACTATTATCATCTGCGTGAAAATCCAAGGCGTGGCCATTACAAAGGCCAAATTAGTGAGAGCTAACCAGGTTGGGATTCTTAATCCTGCGTAGAAAGAGATACTAATAAGCGAAAACACCAGGTAGGCGACGATGAACCCAATTGCGAGGCTGGGCATCGAATACGCATTAAGGCTGGATAAACCAAGCCAAGCGTGGTAGCAACTGTAAAGGAAAATAACCACCGAGATGGTGACCCGAGAGACCATTAGCGAGTCCATGAAAGAAACACCTCCGTGCCCACATTCGGAATTGAGTGAATTTTTGCAGTGCCACCAACTGCCTCAACTCGGCCGATGATGCTCAATCTAACTCCAAGCCTGTTTCTACTCACGCGGGATGACCTGAAGCCTTTTCCGTAGTCCTTGACACTAATTGTTATTCGCTCGGAGTTGCTCTCCGAGTGCAAATAGGTCCTAGGCGCGAGTGAATGCTTCCTCGAATTCTCAATGGCCTGCAAAGCAGCCTGTGTCAAAGCCTCGCCCACTTCAGCCGGAACAGCAACAGAACCTGTTCCAGAGCTACTTATGACAACATCACCTATTTCCCTAGCTGCTGAATTTAATGATTTCACCAGGGCCAGCGATGAATATGAAGACCTTTCCTCGGAGAGCTCCCGCATGCTGGAAAGTTCCACCAGAGCCTGTTGGGCCGAGTCGGCGGCCGACCTATGCTCCCCGGTGGATTTAGCTTTCGATGCCAAAAGAAGGGTGTTGAGGACCCTGTCATGAACCAGCGCATCAACCAGTCCTCGCTCGCGCTCTGTTGCATCGACCTGGGCTCTGGCTACAGAATCACGTAAGCTCTTTGAGTTTGCCTGATCAACTTTTCCAAATTGTTCAATGATTAGCCCCGCTAAAGATCCGAAGACGCCCCCAAGCATCAAAACCAAAACACTGTCTTGAATTCGACGCTCCAGTTCAATCGCTCCTCCCAGTTCAGTTGCAGAGAAGAAAAACCAGAAAAGTGTTATAGCAATTGCACCAATCAAACTGAATGGTTGCTTGAAAGCAATGCTGATGGATATGGCACTCATACCCATTGCCCACCAAACCCAAGGTCTGAAATCTTCTGGAAGGCCAGAGCCGTCTGTGGCCAAGATCGGCCAAAGCAAGATAACTACAGCTGGAGTAATCCCGTGAAAAACCATCCACAATTTTGGCTTGGTTCCAAACCACGCCCCATAAACCAGACCAAGCTGGCTTGCCGTTACTAAGACAACCAATATCCAGTTTGTTGGCAGTAACACGGAGCTTTGAAAAATGGCGTTTCCAATAATCTCGATTCCGGTCAAGATTACAGCGACACTAAATGCTCTGAAAATTATCTTTTCAACGTTGCCTCGAGCTGAGTAGGAAAGTGATTCCACCTACAGCATCTCCTCGTTGATGTAGCCATCCTCGATGGCTCTCCTTAGCAGATCTATTTTGGTCCCGGCATACCTTCCAAGTCTGGAATACTTTCGCCTGACCCGATCTATGTGCTCTTTGGCTGTCGATCGTTCAACCCCGAGTTGATAGGCCACCTGCTTCAGGGCGAGGCCACTTGCATAGAGAGTGAGAACCTCTCGCTCTCTTTCGGTAAGCTGCGCGGCCTTGAAATCTTGATCGGTGTCAATTGCCGCGGTGGTCTCTGAATTATTTATGAATACTCCTCTGGAGGTGAGCTCGATTGATTTCATTAGATCTTTCATCGATTCACTTTTTGGAACCACCGCATGAGCCCCATTTTTCATAGCCGCCCTCACCAGTTTTGGTTTGTCCGCTATGGAAAAAACTAAAACAGGCATTCTCTTTGAGATTATGGACCTGACATTTTCGCTTATCAACGACCCGTCAGCCAGAGATAAATCCATGACCACTACGTCTACCCGTTTTCTGCCCAACTTCTCCAAAAGTTCCGGAATCGTGGCTGCAGAAGCCACCAGAGTGTGTCCATATTCTTCACATGCGCCAGCGAACCCATATCGGACAGCCTCATGATCATCGACTATCGCTACTGAGACGCCTCGCCTTTGCATACTAAAACCTTAGCGAATTACAGGGACGTATTATCCTTACACGATGACCAAGATAATTCTGGCCAGTCAATCGCCCGCTCGTCTAAAGATTCTTAGAGATGCTGGGCTATCACCGATTGTTCAACCGAGCGAAGTTGATGAGGATGCAGTCTTAACAGGTGTTGAAGCGCAAAACCCCGAGCACTACGTCACAACTCTTTCTCGTGCCAAAGCGGAGGATGTGGCAGAAAAGACTACGTCAGAGGAAGACACTCTGATACTCGGAGCGGATTCGGCTCTTAGTTTTGAAGGTCAAATTTTGGGTAAGCCGGGAGTGAGTGAACTGGCAATTAGGCGCTGGCAATCCATGCGTGGAAAAACCGGCATGCTTTACAGTGGACAAACGCTGATCGACTTAAAGACAAAAAGATCAATCACCAGGTTCAGCGCAACAAAAGTTTGGTTTTCAGATATAACTGACAACCAAATAGAAAAATATGTCGCCTCCGGCGAACCTCTTCAGGTCGCCGGTGCGTTTACCATCGATTCCCTGGGAGGGGCATTCATTGATCGCATTGAGGGTGACTACCACACAGTGGTCGGACTTTCACTAAAACTCTTACGGGAAATGATCACCGAACTCGGCCACGAATACACCGATTTCTGGGAATAATTCCAAGCTTTCAGTCTCTGACCAATAAGCTTTCCCCTTATGGAACGCAGAATTCAAAAACTGCTCATCGCAAACCGTGGCGAGATTGCAGTCAGAATCATCAGAGCTGCCCACGACAGCGGTCTCCCCACCGTTGCAATTTACTCGGATGGCGATAGAAACTCCGTGCACGCACAGATGGCCGATGAGGCTCACTCGCTGGTGGGGCTAACAGCTACCGAGAGCTATTTGAATATTGAAAAAATCATCAGAATTGCTCAAAAAACAGGTGCAAACGCAATCCATCCCGGGTATGGATTCCTAGCTGAGAATGCAGAGTTTGCAAGGGCGGTAATAGCCGCAGGAATCATTTGGGTAGGGCCATCACCGGAGGCAATCGAAGTACTAGGCGACAAAATAAGCGCTCGACAGATAGCTGAAAAAGTTGGAGCACCGCTGGCGCCAGGAACAAAAGAACCGGTCAAGAGTGCAGCCGAGGTGACAGACTTTGTCTCGCAATATGGACTCCCCGTTGCCATTAAGGCCGCCTACGGTGGCGGTGGAAGAGGAATAAAAGTTGCTCGCGAGGGGGATGACGTTGAGGAGCTTTTTGAGTCTGCAACAAGAGAGGCTGTACAGGCATTTGGACGAGGGGAATGCTTTGTTGAAAAATACTTGGACAAGCCTCGCCATGTAGAGACCCAGTGCCTTGCAGACGAGTTTGGAAATGTAGTGGTTATCAGTACCAGGGATTGCTCAGTTCAGCGAAGACACCAAAAGCTTGTTGAGGAAGCCCCAGCACCATTTATTTCAGATAAACAGAGCGCAGAGCTTTACGAGGCATCAAAAAAGATTCTTAGGGAGGCCGGTTACACCGGTGCCGGAACCTGCGAATTCCTGATTGGAGCCGATGGAACAATTTCGTTTTTGGAGGTGAATACCAGGCTTCAGGTGGAACATCCCGTCAGTGAAGAGGTAACAGGGATTGATCTTGTTAGAGAGCAGCTGAGAATCGCGGAGGGCGGGAAGATTGAGTATTCCGATCCAGAAGTCAGAGGTCACTCCATTGAGTTCAGAATCAACGGCGAGGATCCCGGAAGAGATTTCCTGCCAACTCCCGGCAAGATTCAAAGTATTCAGCAACCCTCCGGCCCCGGAGTTAGATTTGATACCGGAGTGAAATCTGGTGACCAGGTCAGTGGCAACTTTGACAGCATGCTGGCGAAATTGATTGTTACCGGCGAGAGCCGGGAGCAGGCCCTTGAAAGGTCCCGCAGGGCTTTAGAAGAGATTCAAGTTCACGGAATTCCAACCGTGATCCCTTTCCACAGACTCTTGGTCAATGAATCGACCTTCACCGCTGAGGGAGCAGACTTTGGTGTTTACACCCGATGGGTTGAGACCGAGTGGAACAACGAAATCGCACCCTGGTCCGGCATCGCCGAAACCGAGGAGTTAGAAACTCTAAAAACAATCAGCGTAGAAGTAGATGGTCAGCTTGTATCGGTTTCAGTTCCAACGAGGATGTTGGGAGAAGGTACAAACTTTGGAAAACCGCCGAGGCGCAAACAGTCTCACCATCAAACATCGCACTCTGGAATCAAGGGGAACGTAGTTTTCGCCCCAATGCAGTCAAATGTGGTCAAGGTTGCCGTAAATGAAGGTGATCACGTAAACGAGGGTGACCTGTTGCTGGTTTTGGAGGCCATGAAGATGGAGCAGCCAGTAACCGCTCACAGAAGTGGAAAAATCTCTGGCCTCACTGTTGAGCCGGGAACTACCCTCTCTGCAGGCACGAAAATATTGGAAATCGAAGACTAAATTATTGGCACGTGCAATGCTCTGGCGGCATCAGATATTGAGCCAGAGAGCGATGGGTAGACAGCGAAGGCAGCACTGACGTCATCGACTGTTAGACGATTCTCAACTGCCACCGCAATCGAATAGATCAGCTCACTGGCTCTTGGCGCAACAACCACCCCACCGATAACAGTTCCGCCGGTGGAGGCGAAGAGCTTGATAAACCCGTCCTGAACCCCCATCATTTTCGCCCTGGGATTGCTCTCTAAGTCAATTCTGTGAACAAACCCTCGAACCTCATCGTTTTCAATGGATTCCTGAGACCAACCAACAGAGGCAATTTCGGGTGAGGTGAAAACGTTTGCGGTGACATTTCTAAGCTGTGTTGGGGTGGAGACATCTCCCATTGCGTGAAATACCGCAGTTCTTCCCTGCATGGCTGAAACCGAAGCCAGCGGCAAAAAATTCGTGCAATCGCCTGCGGCATAAACATTTGCTCTTGAAGTTCCAGCGACTTTGTTCACAATGATCTGACCGTGCTCGTTTGTATCCACACCAGCTTCTTCAAGATTCAGTCCCTCGGTGTTGGGGATTGACCCGACCGCCATTAGACAGTGAGAGCCGATTAGCACCTCTCCGGTGTTGAGTGTCACCCGAACCCCGTCTCCGGTATTTTCAACGCTCTCGGCACGAGACTTGTTCATAATCCGCATTCCGCCACGCTTGAATACGTTTTCCAAAACCATGGCAGCATCCTTGTCCTCACCCGGCAAAACATAATCTCTGGAGGAAACAAGAGTCACCTTTGACCCAAGTGCTAGGTATGCTCCAGCAAACTCGGCTCCGGTTACACCAGATCCGACCACAATCAAATGCTCGGGAAGGCTTTCGAGATTGTAAAGCTGCTTCCAGTTGAAAATTCTCTCACCATCCGGTTCAGCTGATTCAAGCTCTCTGGGTCGTGCCCCGGTGGAGACAATGATTGTCTTGGTCTCTATTCGCTTTTCTTTACTTCCATCATTTGGCGAGACGATAACCGCGTGGTTTCCGTCTAACCTGCCTGTGCCCGTAATCAGCTGAACTCCAGCTTGTTCAAGCTGTTCCTGCATATCAAGCGACTGCTCCCGAGCCAGATTCTTCAGACGTTGGTTGACAGCTTTCAAATCAACCTCAATCTGGGCACCAGCAGTTTTCAAACCCAATTCTTCGATTTCTGAAAAACGCTTGGAGATATCCGCCACCGCTATCAGGGTTTTAGAGGGAACAACATCTGTTAGGACCGCCGATCCACCCCAGCCTTCACGTTCAACCAGGATTACCTCTGCCCCGAGCTGTCTGCCTGCGAGGGCAGCCTCGAATCCTCCCGGTCCTGCGCCGATGATTACTATCCTGTGCGATGGAAATTTTTGAGCCACGTCTCTATTGTCTAACACTTCGCCAATCTTGGCTTGCATGATTACAAATAAACTGTTCGGATGGAAACTACCAAAAAGCTCGCAGAGGACGCGGCTCAAAAAATAAAAGATGATGCAAATATTGAGTCGATAGATATTGGGCTCACGCTCGGTTCTGGCTGGGCAAAGGCTGCCGACCTTGCAGGTGAAGAGATAGCCAGCATTGATGCATCCGAGATACCTGGTTTTCACAAACCAAGCGTTGCTGGCCACACCGGCAAACTGCGGGTCATAAAGCTAGCCAGCGGAAAGCATGCACTGGTAGTGGGCGCAAGAACCCATTTCTATGAGGGATATGGAGTTGATGCGGTAAGCCACGGGGTAAGGGTGTCTGCAGCTCTTGGCGCTGAAGTGATGGTTCTTACAAATGGAGCTGGGGGCATCAAAGAGAGCTGGTCACCGGGGCAGCCGGTGATTATTTCTGATCACATAAATCTCACTGCCCACTCACCACTGAGTGGCGCAAACTTTATAGACCTAACAGATCTATATTCACCAAGAATTCGAAAAATAGCCCTTGAAGTTGATGAAACTCTTGACCAAGGAGTCTATGTTCAGTTCCCAGGTCCCCATTATGAAACCCCTGCCGAAGTGAAAATGGCCAAAGCAATGGGCGGGGACATAGTTGGCATGTCCACGGCCCTGGAGGCAATCGCCGCCAGGGAGGCGGGCCTTGAGGTGTTTGGCATGAGCCTGATTACAAATTTGGCCGCAGGAATTCAAAAAACACCGCTGTCGCATGCCGAGGTAATTGAGGCTGGTCAAAAAGCAGAGCCAGTCATTGCCAGGCTATTAGCCCAGATAATCAACAAACTGTGATGAATCTAGATTACGTAAAACAATGGATCGATCAAGATCCGGATCCTGAAACAAATTTCCAATTGCAGCGCATGCTGGATGCAGGTGAGATTGCGGAGATTGAGCAACTGTTCTCATCACGGCTTAGCTTCGGAACTGCTGGTCTCCGAGCTGAATTAGGTCCAGGTCCGATGAGAATGAATCGGCTGGTCGTCAGTCAAACAGCCAAGGGGCTGGCTAATTTCTTGCTCAAGAATCGAGATTCTTACCTGGATAAAAATGGCGAGCTGAGCGCTGTCATTGGCTACGATGCCCGAAAAAATTCAGAGGTCTTTGCCAAAGACTCAGCAGAGATTTTGGCTGATGCGGGTATTCAGGTGAAACTCTTCGATCAACAGGTTCCAACTCCAGTCGTTGCTTTTACTGGCAGAAGGCTAAATAGCTCAGCATCAATCGTGGTCACTGCAAGCCACAACCCACCGAATGACAACGGCTACAAGGTATATCTCGGTGGGGCAAATGGCAGCTCTCAGATTGTTCCTCCCCAAGACCAGGAAATTGCAGCTGAGATCGATCAAGTTGAACAGATAAACCCAAGCGGAAGATCAAATGAATACTCGCTAATCGGAGATGATGAAATTGAGCAGTATTTACTGCGCTGCAGCCAACTAGCGGGAGACCAAACCGAGTCGGAGCTGAAGGTTGTCTACACAGCAATGCATGGGGTTGGCTGGAAGCTTGCAAGCAGGGTTTTTGAATTAGCCGGATTGAAAAACATTTATCCGGTGGGGCAACAAAAAGATCCTGATCCCACTTTCCCAACTGTCAAGTTTCCCAACCCGGAGGAACCTGGAGCGATGGACCTGGCTATGGACAAAGCCAGGGAGATATCAGCTGATCTGATCATCGCCAACGACCCCGATGCCGACAGACTGGCAATTGGTGTTCCCAGCGGTGGAGATTTCAGAATGCTAAGCGGAAATGAGCTGGGAATTCTGCTAGCTGACTTCGTCAGCGCAAAAACCCAGCAGGGCACACTTGCAGCAAGCTATGTCTCATCTCAGCAGATCCTGAAACTTGCAGATGACAGGGGATTGAAAAGCGCATTGACGCCAACTGGGTTTAAGTGGATTTCCAAAGTGGAGAACCTACTCTTTGGTTTCGAGGAAGCCTTGGGGTACTGCGTTGATCCCTCCCACACCCCTGACAAAGATGGATTGACAGCCGCGCTATTTGCCTGCTTGATTGCAAAAGAGTTGGAAGAAAAGGGCATTAGCTTTGATCAGCGGCTAGACCAGATTTCTGAGAAAACAGGTTACTTCCAGTCTGGGCAGATTTCGATTCGACTTCAATCAATGATTGAGGTCGAGCAACTAATGAATAAATTGAAATCCAAATCAGAGATTGATTTTGAGGGTGCGAGCCTTTCAATTCGAAACCTGATTGAGCTGGATCCAAGACTGGACATGCTAGAGATAACACCAGATGAGAATTCCCGAGCCCTGATTAGGGCAAGCGGCACAGAACCGAAGCTGAAATGCTACCTGGAGTCAACTGGATCAAACAGGGCTTCGGCAAAGGCGAGACTTGAAGATCTCGAGCGAGCAATGAATCACTTTTTAGAGCAATGACTTTTCGAGTTTCTCCGTGAGTTCGGCAAGATCAAAAACGTTTTCAACTGCAATCACCTCAGCGCGGATTCCCTTCAGTTG
>CAJXVY010000004.1 GCA_913062665.1 uncultured Micrococcales bacterium | reverse complement strand
CCAGATGAGACATACGCCGAGATTCTAAAAGGTGGATTTAGATGAGAGAGGTAGAGATACACAAAGATCTCAAGACTTTGGTGGAAGCCCAGGTAGCGCAGGCAGTAGAGCTAATTTCAAGCATGAACTCGCCAAAGGTGGCACTCTCTGGAGGGACTTCTGGAGTACTTATCGCTGCCGGGGTTATCAATGAGCTGAACAAGGCCAACCAGTTAGACGGAGTCCAATTTTTCATGGCTGACGAACGATTTGTTGAGCTTGAAGATGCAGATAGCAATCTTGGTCAGATTTTAGGTTTGATTGGCGATGCAAAGCCGAACGTATACAGATTCAAAACACCCAGTGAGGCTGATATCCAGACCGCAGTGAGCGCCGCAAATGCAGACCTTGGGATAGATTTCGGTTTTGATCTAGCCCTGATGGGTTGTGGCCCAGATGGGCACACAGCAAGCCTCTTCCCCGGCCATGAATACCCTGACCAAACTTGCGTCGCAGAGGTGGATTCTCCCAAGCCACCGTCAAAAAGAATCAGCTTTGGATATTCGGCGTTTTCGAATTCAGAACATGTCTGGTTTAGCGCTAGCGGTGCTGAAAAAGCAACAGCTGTAAGTCAGGCGCTGATAGGTACCCAAGCTCTCCCAGCTGGCAGAATCACTGGTCTGACATCTACAAAATGGTTTATTACTGAAGAATTGGCCTAGCGCTTACCGGCTGCTTTTTCGATTGCGATTCTGCGCTGTCTAACCTTATCTAGGGCCTCTTGCAGAATCTGCTCGGCTTCCTTTTCCGTTCTTCTCTCCTGCACATATGCCAGGTGAGTTTTATAAGGTTCTACTTTCGCCACCTGCGGAGGGTTTGCTTTATCCTGACCCGATGGCAAACCGCAACTTGGGCAATCAATCTCTACGGGGATTTCCTCAATCGGAACATCAGCTGCGAACTGTGGGTGAAATTCATGCCCATTTGAGCAGTAATAGCTACGAGAAACCCTCTCGGCTTCCACTCCCCTGAAACGCTCGCCCATAGGGCCTGCGCCAACCCTGGCACCTCTTATTGAGTGACTGCTCATTTATGCCAGACCAAACCTTGTGAAAAGACCAAGAACAATGATTACCGCCACCCAAACCAATCCAAGAATTACGGTTATTCGGTTTAGGTTACGCTCGGCTACTCCGGAAGAGCTCATCGCATTTGAAACTCCCCCACCAAACATGTCGGCAACACCACCACCGCGTCCTTTGTGAAGAAGAATTAGTAGAGTCAAAATGACGCTAGTGATAGCCAATAAAACTAGTAGTGCTGTGTGCAGTGCTTCCAAAATTACCTCTCAACGGTCTGCAATTATACGCCGATGTGCTCTTTATACCTAGCAATGTTGGCAAATTCTTCGCTATCCAAGCTTGCTCCCCCGACCAATACTCCATCTATGTTTGGCATCTTCATGAAGCTAGCGACATTATTAGCTTTCACCGATCCTCCGTAGAGAATTCTTGTTTTTTCAGCGAAATCTGCTCCCTTGGAATCTTCCAAGCCTTTTCTTATCATCGAGATAACCTCTTCAGCCTGTTCAGCGCTGGCTACCTCTCCGGTTCCAATTGCCCATACAGGCTCATAAGCCACCACTAGGTTTTCGAGATTGACACCGTCAAGGGCGGCCAGGGTCTGTTTTACAGAAAGATCCATCTGGCCGGAACTTCTTTGTTCAAGTGTCTCTCCAACGCAAAGGATTGGTATGAGGTTATGCCTTACTGCCGCCTGAACCTTTAGCCTGACTTTTTCGTCATCCTCACCGTGTATGGTTCTTCTCTCGCTGTGACCAACCAGCACGTACTGACAGTTGAGCTTTGACAAGAACTCACCGCTTATGTCTCCTGTAAACGCTCCAGAATCATTGTCAGAAAGATCCTGAGCGCCAAGAACAAGATTGAATCCTTCAGCATCAATCAGCGTCTGAGCGCTTCTCAGGTCAGTAAAGGGTGGTGCTACCACAACCTCCACCGCCTCATAGTCAAAGTCGGCATCAGAAAGTGTCCATGCAATTTTTTGTATTAGCGCAATTGCCTGCTGGTGATCAAGGTTCATCTTCCAATTGCCCGCAATAAGGGGTGTTCTAGTCATTTAATGCCTCCAGTCCTGGAAGTGGTTTGCCCTCAAGGAACTCAAGGCTAGCCCCACCCCCCGTTGAGATGTGTCCAAACTCGCTATCTCTAAGGCCAAAATGCCTTACGGCAGCGGCACTGTCGCCGCCTCCAACAACACTCAGGCCATTCATTTCGGTCAAAGCTTCGGCGACTGCCTTGGTGCCGCTTGCGAAGGCCTCAAATTCGAACACTCCCATCGGGCCATTCCAGAAGACAGTTGCACTCTGACTGATGTGCTTTGCGAACAACTCGGCAGTGCGTGGGCCAATATCTAAACCCATTCCGTCCATCCCGAAACTTGTGTTTTCGAAGGAGGAAACATCCGCGGTCTCATGCGGAGCATCCGCACTGAAACCACTCGCAACCACAGTATCCAAAGGTAGAACCAGCTCAACACCGAGTTGTTTAGCGCGACGAATGTATTCCTTAGCCCTGTCAATCTGATCTTCCTCAAGCAGTGACTTTCCAACCTCAAAACCTTGGGCTTTGAGAAATGTAAACATCATCCCTCCGCCAATAAGCATTGTGTCAACTTTTGGCAACAAGGTTTCGATGACCCCTAGCTTGTCGCTGACTTTGCTGCCGCCGAGAATTAATGTGTAGGGCCGAGAGGGTGTATCTGTCAGTCTTGTAAGAACGTCCAGCTCTCTCTGGACAGTTCTTCCCGCGAAACTTGGAACTAGCTTGGCGAGCTCGTAAACGCTGGACTGCTTTCGGTGAATCACTCCAAATCCGTCAACCACCACAAACTTTGCCGCCTGCAGGATCTCGCCGGCAAAAGCTTCCCTGGCAACCGAGTCTTTACTGGTCTCTCGCTTGTCGAAACGAAGATTTTCCAATAGCGCCAATTCAGCATCCTCTGGTACCTCGCCTGGATTCGAAAAAATCAACTTTGGGTAGCGTTGCAACAGGTATTCGTGCACTGGCTTCAAGCTGAATTCAGGTTCTTCGCCTTCGGGTCTTCCAAGATGCGAGCAAATAACTGGCCGTCCGCCTTTACTGATGACTTCATCAATGGTGTCAAGTGCGGCTTCTATCCGACCAGCGTCCTGAATGACCCCATTGGTAATCGGTACGTTCAGGTCACAGCGGATGACCACCTGTTCCCCTGAAAAACTGTTTATTTTGTCAAGCGTGCGCAGCATCAGAGTTTGCTGGCAACCAGCTCTGTCAGCTCGACAAGCCTGTTGGAGTAACCCCACTCGTTGTCGTACCAGCTGCTGATTTTTACGGTGTTGTCAATCACGCGCACCAAGCCCGCATCAAAAATAGAGCTGTGCGCGTCACCAACGATGTCAGAGGAAACCAATGGGTCCTCGGAGTACATCAAAATGCCCTTAAGTGGACCCTCGGCGGCCTTCTTATAGGCAGCCTTAATTTGTTCAAGATCAACACTGGCCTTTGTAGTCAGGGTCAAATCGGTAATTGAGCCAGTTGGTACAGGTACACGCAGTGCAAAACCATCCAATTTTCCGTTCAACTCAGGCATAACCAGACCGATTGCCTTTGCAGCTCCGGTGGAGCTTGGCACGATATTCACTGCAGCTGCTCTTGCTCTGCGTAGGTCACTGTGCGGACCATCCTGTAAGTTTTGGTCAGCTGTGTAAGCGTGAACAGTGGTCATTAAACCGTTTTCAATACCCCACTCGTCGTGAAACACCTTTGCCAGGGGGGCCAAGCAGTTAGTTGTGCAGGAAGCATTTGAGATGATGTGGTGATTCTCTGGGTCGTATAGGTGCTCATTCACGCCGATCACGAAAGTTGCATCTTCATTCGTCGCAGGAGCTGAAATCAAAACCTTTTTAGCCCCAGCTTCGATATGCGCTTTGGCTTTTTCAGCGTTGGTGAAAATACCGGTGGACTCAATAACGATGTCCACCCCCAGTGCACCCCAGCCAAGATCCGCAGGATTACGCTCTGCTAGTACCTTAATTTTCTTGCCACCAACGATGATGGACTCGCCGTCTACTTTGACATCAGCATCTAGTCGGCCGCCAACTGAGTCATACTTCAGCAGGTGTGCTAAACCAGCAGGGTCAGATAAGTCGTTTACTGCAACAATCTCTAGGTTGCTGCCCTGATTTAGAGCAGCTCTCAGGTAGTTTCTTCCAATTCGGCCAAAGCCGTTAATTCCAATACGAGTCATAACATCTCCAGAAAGTAGTTAAGTCAATGGCGCGTGATTTGTCACACGCGCCATTGAGTAGAACTTTCTCAGCCTAGCAGCAGGCTGGCTGCATTTGACTTTGCAGCAAGGAAACGTTTTTCAACATCGTCCCAGTTAACTACGTTCCAGAAGGCTTTTACGTAATCACCCTTGACGTTTTTGTAGTCCAGATAGAAAGCATGCTCCCACATATCCAGCATCAGCAAGGGGGTGGTCAAGACTGGCACATTGCCTTGCTGGTCATAAAGCTGATTGATAACCAATCTTGATCCAACAACATCCCAAGCTAGCAAAGCCCAACCGGAACCTTGGATACCAAGGGCCGCAGCGTTGAAGTGCGCAACAAATTTGTCGTAATCGCCAAAGAATTCATCTATGGCTGCCATCAGCTCGCCTTCTGGCCTGTCCTTGGCGTTTGGTCCGAGGTTTTTCCAGAAAATACTGTGATTGGTGTGGCCACCGAGGTGGAAAGCGAGGTCTTTTTCAAGTTTAGGAAGATTTCCAAAATTACCGCTGTCTCTCGCTTCAGCCATTTGCTCCAATGCCTGATTGGCTCCAGCAACATAGGCTGCGTGGTGCTTTGAGTGGTGTAGCTCCATTATCTGACCGCTGATTGACGGGTCTAGGGCTCCGTAGTCGTAGTCCAAATCTGGAAGTGTGTATGTCATTTATCGATTCCTTTCACTTATCTACAGTTGTATAACTCTGTCGATATTCCCGAGATTAATCTTGAGCCTGAAGTCCTTGCAGAGCATCTTCAGTGTCAGGAACGCCCAACTCGTCAGCTCTCTTATCTGCCATGGCGAGGAGTCTCCGGATTCGACCCGCTATCGCATCCTTTGTCATCGGCGGACTTGCAAGCCTACCCAGTTCGTCAAGCGATGCATTTTGATGCTCAAGCCTCAGTTCTCCCGCGTACTTGAGATGCTCAGGAACGTCCTCACCAAGTATTTCCAATGCTCTTTGCACTCTGGCTCCGGCGGCAACTGCCGCCTGTGCACTTCTTCTGAGGTTTGCATCGTCAAAATTGGCAAGTCTTTGATTTGGCATCTGACTTCCGCGCTTTTGGCGGACTTCGTCCCACTTCAACCAAGCCTGCTCAGCGCCAAGCAGGCGCATTAGGTGACCAATTGCATCAGGTTCTCGAACCATCACTCGGTGTGTTGAGCGAACTTCTCTGGTCTTTGCTGACACATCTAGTCTTCTTGCTAGGCCAACTAGCGCCATTGCCGCCTCGTTGGTTGGAGCCACCACCTCTAGAGAAACCATTTTTGAAGGATCTGAGAGGACTCCAGCCGCCATAAACGCTCCACGCCACGCACTTACCGCCTCTTCTGTGGTTGAGCTGACTAGATTGGCTGGCAATCCCCTCACCGGCTTACCTTTTATGTCTATCAGTCCAGTCTGGCGAGCCAGCAGCTCACCGTGCCCCGAAACCCGAAGCAGGTAACCTTTGTCTCTCTTTCCTGTGGCGTTAGTAACAGAGATTTCCGACTTGGAGGAAAAAACCTCGGCGAGAACTTTTGACATGCGACGAGCTAGCTCGGATTCAGATAGCTCTACTTCAATAGCAATTCTTCCGCTAATTAGGTGGAGCCCCCCACAAAAGCGAAGCATTGTTGCTAATTCGGCAGCCTTTGACTCAGAGCGCGATAGCCGAACTTGTGCCATCTGCAGCCTTGCCTCAGAAGTTAGCGACAATTACTCTCTCCCCAAATCTCGGTGATTTACCCTCACGCGCAGTTCCTCGCCCGACAGCATATCGGCAAGTTGATTAGCCAGTGTTACAGAACGGTGTTTACCCCCGGTGCAACCAATAGCTATCGTAATGAATCTTTTGTTTTCTATCCTGTAACCTGCAAAAACGCTCAACAGCATTTTTTTCATATTTGAAACAAAACTCTGAGCCAGTTTGGATTCCATCACTGCTTGCTGGACCCTGGAATCATTCCCAGTTAGGTCCCTGAGAGATTCGTCCCAATGAGGATTTGGTAAAAATCTCGCATCAAAGATCATGTCGGCATCAGAAGGTGTCCCGTATTTGAATCCAAAAGACTGAATTTGTAACTGAAGCTGATTCGCGTCGTCACCAAATTCCTCTAGAATTCGAGTTCCTAATTGATGCACATTCAAATCGCTACTGTCAATCACCACATCAGCTGCCTCCCGCAGTTCAGTGAGTTTGGCCCTTTCCTTTGTAATCCCCTCCAATAGACCTGCATCGCCCTGCAGCGGGTGGGGTCTTCTAACTTGTTCGAATCGCCTCACCAGAGCTTGGTCGCTGGCTTCTAAAAAGACAATCCTCAGCTGTATATCTGCTTGCCGAAGGTTGTTAATATTTGTCGATAGCTCATCAAAGAAATCTCCACCCCGGACATCGATTACAACAGCAAGCTTGCTAATCGGGTTTTTGTTCTTTCCGAGTAATTCAGATATCGGTGGCAGCATCTGCGGTGGAAGATTGTCAACTACATACCAGCCTTGATCTTCCAAGGTGTTTGCTACCGTCGAGCGTCCAGCACCACTCATGCCAGTTACGATAAGTAATTCGGAGTTGTGCGGCTCAACCATCTTTCACCCTTCTGATACAAGGTTACTGATTATCGGATTCAGATTCA
The DNA here is from genome assembly GCA_913062665.1 of uncultured Micrococcales bacterium. Next base: position 5,930 of record CAJXVY010000004.1, on the reverse strand, counting down.
GCCGATTCCTGCACAGATTTATTTAGATGACGATGAATTTCTTCGGCCAGCGCTACTCCGATTCCGGGAAGATCTGAAATCTCTTCAGCAGATGCTTGCCTCAATCGAGTTGCAGATCCGAATCTTCTGAGCAGCTGTCTGGCTCGCTTATCTCCAAGACCAGGAATGCTAAGCAGTTGGCTTTGAATGCTTTTACTTCTCTTCTTGCGCTGAGCTTCAATCGCGAATCGATGAGCTTCGTCTCTGATGCGTTGCAGTAAAAAAAGCTCATCACTGGTTCTTGGCAGGATAATTGGAAAGTCTTCCCCGGGAACCCAGACCTCCTCGAGTCTTTTTGCTATTCCGCAAACTGCAATATCTTCTGCGCCCGAGTCGACGAGTGCCCTCTTGGCTGCATTCACCTGTGGCAATCCACCGTCGATCAATAAAAGTCCTGGACGATAGCTGAACTTATTTTCGGTCTGAGTCTCGCCGAGATACTTCAGCCTCCTCATCAACACTTGATAAATTGCATCGGTATCATCGGCAAAGTTGTCAATATTAAACCTTCTGTACTGACCCTTTTTGCTCAGTCCATCCTCAAAGACCACCATTGATCCGACTGCTCCGGTTCCGCCCAGGTGCGAGATGTCGTAGCACTCTATTCGCAACGGTGCTGTCTCTAAATTCAAGGATTTTTGTATTCCGGCTAAAGCATCCGCTCTGGTTGTGAAGTCAACACTTCGTTTAGATTTATAAGTCGCGAGAGTGTGCTTGGCGTTAGCCAGTGCAGTTTGTGAGAGGGTTCGTTTATCGCCTCGCTGAGGGATTCTAAATGTAACTTTCTTACCCCTCTTCTCGGATAACCAAGTCTCCAAAGCCTCCTTGTTTGTGGGGAGTTCAGGTACAAGTATTTCCTTTGGTACCGAATTCGGCTCTATGTTGGGCTTTTCTTCGTAAACATCCTTGATCAGCTGCTCAACTATTTCGCTGTCTGAAAGCTCGTCGGCCAGGTCAATGACAAAGCCTTTATTACCTCTTATGCGACCACCGCGGACTATAAAAAAACTGACTGCCGCGTTTAGTGAGTCTCTGGCTAGGCCGAATAGGTCGGCATCCGTTTGGTCTTGTAAAACCACCGTTGATTTCTCGAGGACCCTCTCAAGAGCTGCGATGTCGTCTCTCAGCTGTGCGGCATATTCGTACTGCTGGTCCTGACTTGCCAGTGCCATTTTCTCCTGCATCGAATGCAGATAGCTAGAATCGCCTCGATTCATGAAATCGCCGAGAGACTTGGCAATCGACTTGTGGGCGGCTTGATCTATTCTTCCAACGCAAGGTGCTGAGCATTTACCAATCTCCGCAAGTATGCATGGCCGACTATTTTTTTTCGCATTTTCAAAAACTGATTTAGAACAACTTCGAACCGGAAATACCTTCAATAAGTTATCTAGCGTCTCCCTTATTGCCCAGGCCTGAGTGTATGGACCAAAGTACTTAACACCCCTCAACTCTCGATTTCGAGTGACAAAGGCCCTAGGTATCTCTTCCCGCATGCTGATTGCAAGATAGGGATAGCTCTTATCGTCTCGAAATCGCACGTTGAATAGTGGGTCGTATTGCTTGATCCACATAAACTCCAGCTGAAGCGCCTCATATTCGCTGTCGACAATTGTCCAGGTAACGTCAGCGGCTGTTTCAACCATTCGTCTGGTGCGCTCGTGGAGTTTTTGTTGATTTCCAAAATAACTGGTAAGACGAGCACGTAAATTTTTCGCCTTTCCTACATAAATAACCCTGTTGTTTGCATCCATAAACCGATATACGCCCGGTTGGGTAGGGATGGAAGAGGTTTCTGGGCGAAAACTTGGCGTAGTCATCAGAGTATCTCGGCTAGGAATTCTCCAGTATGAGAACCTGAGGTTCTACTGACCTTTTCTGGCGTGCCCTGGGCAACGACCAATCCTCCCCCGTAACCGCCCTCGGGTCCCATGTCGATTATCCAGTCAGCACTGCGTATGACATCCAGATTGTGTTCGATGACCACAACGGTATTACCTTTATCCACGAGACTGTTTAGCACTTTCAGCAGCTTTTGAACATCCTCAAAATGCAGCCCGGTGGTCGGCTCATCCAGAACATATATGCTTCTCCCATTGCTTCGTTTTTGAAGCTCTGTTGCAAGTTTTACTCGTTGCGCCTCTCCGCCGGAAAGGGTCGTTGCGCTTTGCCCCAGTCGAACATAGCCAAGACCCACCTCAACCAAGGTGTCTAGGTATCGAGCGATGGAATTTATCGGCTTGAAAAATTCCGCGGCCTCATTAATTGGCATTTCAAGCACGTCGGAAATAGTTTTTCCTTTGTAGTGAACCTGCAAGGTTTCTCTGTTGTATCTTGCACCCTTGCAGTCTTCGCAAACCACGTAAACGTCAGGCAGAAAGTTCATCTCTATTCGAATTGTTCCATCACCACTGCAGGTCTCGCATCTTCCGCCCTTTACGTTGAAGCTGAACCTCCCCTGTTGGTAGCCTCGCATTTTAGCCTCCTGGGTGTCGGCAAAAAGCTTTCTGATGTGATCAAAGACACCCGTGTAGGTTGCGGGATTACTGCGTGGGGTTCTACCAATTGGGTTCTGATCAACATGGACGACTTTATCCAGGTTTTCTATTCCCTCAATCCTTGTGTGCTTGCCCGGCACGAGTTTCGCCTTATTGAGATTGTTTGCAAGAGTTCTGTAAAGCACATCGTTGACTAGGGAAGATTTTCCACTTCCACTAACCCCTGTGACAGCTGTGAGAACGCCTAGCGGAATGCTCACATCCACATTTTTTAGGTTATTTGCCCGAGCGCCAATCACCTTCAGTTTTTCGGTTCTTGGCTTGCGTCTTTTTGAGGGCGTCTTTATTTCTAGCTGTTTAGACAGGTATTTGCCGGTAATCGAGTCTTGGTTTTTTAGTATTGTCCTGTAGCTGCCGCTGTGCACCACATTGCCGCCATCAATGCCTGCAGTAGGTCCGATGTCCACAAGCCAGTCGGCCGCATGGATTGTATCCTCATCGTGTTCAACAACAATCAGAGTATTTCCAAGATCTCTCAGTCTTTCCAGGGTTTGAATGAGTCGACGATTATCTCTTTGGTGAAGACCAATGCTGGGTTCGTCTAAAACGTATAAAACTCCCGTAAGTCCCGCCCCTATTTGTGTTGCCAATCGAATTCGCTGGGCTTCTCCACCAGATAGCGAGCCCGCACTTCTTTCAAGATTCAAATACCCCAAACCCACGGAGAGTAGAAACTCAAGACGTGCTCTGATTTCTCGCAAAACCTGTCCAGCTATCTTTGCTTCTTTCTCATTCAGTTGGATGGACTCAAAGAATGCAAAGCAATCATTCAAACTAAGTTTTACGACATCATGAATTGATTGCTCGGATACCTTCACCGCCAGAACCTCGGGCCTCAATCTTGCGCCATCGCAGACAGGGCAGGGTATTTCTCGCAGATACCCTGCGTATTTGCCCCTCATGTAATCGCTGTCTGTTTCGTTGTACTTTCGCTCCACGTATGGAAGAACGCCTTCAAACCCGCTGGTGTAGCGCATCTCACGACCGTATCTGGATCTCCACCTGACCTGGACTTTGAAGTCGTTTCCGTAAAGAATTGCCTGCTGAATCTCCTCAGTAAGGGCCTGCCAAGGCGTATCCAGATCGAATTCAAGGTCGTCGGCCAAACCCTTGAGCAGTCTTACAAAGTAGTTATAAAGACCTTTACCTTGAGTCGACCAGGGAATAATTGCCCCTTCGGTAAGAGTTTTCGCAGGGTCTCCGATTACTAGTTCGGGGTCAACTGCCATTTTTACCCCAAGCCCGGTACATTCTGGGCAAGCACCAAACGGAGCATTGAAACTAAAAGTTCTCGGTTCTATGTCAGTCAGTGCCAGTTGGTGCTGATTGGGGCAACTCAAGTTCTCACTGAATGTTCGAGAAGTATCTGAATCCGCAAAATTAATTACAACCCTTCCGTCAGCCAAGTTGAGGGCGGTTTCTATAGAGTCTGTAAGCCGATTTGCAATGTCTTCCCTTATCACCATTCGATCTACAACCACGCTTATGTCGTGCTTGTATGACTTTTTCAGCGGCTTTGCCTCAGCTAAAACCACTTGCTCTCCATCGACTATTGCTCTGGCGTAGCCTTGCGCCTGTAGAGAAGAGAACAGATCAACAAATTCCCCCTTTTTTTGTTGAACTATTGGGGCCAGAACCAGAAACCTAGTTCCCTCCTCCTCTTTGAGTAACTGATCAACTATTTGCTGCGGAGTTTGCTTGGAAATAACTTCACCGCACTCGTGGCAGTGCGGGATGCCAATTCTTGACCAAAGCAATCTCAAATAATCATGGATCTCGGTAATGGTTCCCACCGTTGATCTGGGGTTCCTGTTCGTAGATTTCTGATCAATAGAGACTGCAGGCGAGAGGCCTTCTATGAAATCTACGTCTGGTCGATCAACTTGACCCAGAAATTGTCGGGCATAGGCTGATAAAGATTCCACATATCTTCGCTGACCCTCCGCGAAGATGGTGTCAAAAGCCAGCGAGGATTTGCCTGAGCCGCTGAGCCCAGTAAAAACCACCAGCTTGTCTTTTGGTATTTCGAGATCAAGATTTTTCAAGTTGTGAACTCGGGCACCTTTAACATGCAGAACACTTCCCTTTGGTTTCTCTATGTGCATGTTTTTCCTATGCGTGTCCCGCAGATTCCATCTGCCTTACTTCGCGCTTTAGTTCGCTTATTTCATCTCGAATGCGAGCGGCCAACTCGAATTGTAGTTCATCGGCTGCCGACCTCATCTGTGCATCGAGCTCCGCAATGGTCTCTAGAAGTTGTTTCTTACCGGCACCCGCAATAGAACTCCTCCCCCTCATCGGTTCCGTCGTTTGTTTTCTCTTGGGCTCATACTTCAGGCTTTCCAATAAGCTCTCTGTATCTGCCTGCTCGCGTGCCAGTTGGTCAGTAATGTCTGAAATTTGCTTTCGCAAAGGTGTGGGGTCGATACCGTTTACCTTGTTGAACTCCAACTGCTTTGTTCTTCTTCTCTCGGTCTCGTCTATAGCTCTCTTCATCGAGTCGGTTACTTTATCGGCATATAAGTGGACTTCACCATTGACGTTCCTAGCTGCTCGACCGATTGTTTGAATCAGCGAAGAGGTTGACCTCAAAAAGCCCTCTTTGTCTGCATCCAAAATGGCGACCAGTGACACCTCTGGTAGGTCAAGTCCCTCTCTCAGCAGGTTTATACCAATCAGAACGTCATAGATGCCCTGGCGAAGCTCGCGCAGAAGCTCTACTCTTCTCAGTGTGTCGACATCACTGTGGAGGTAGCGAACTCTGACCCCTGCCTCAGTGAAAAAATCAGTCAGTTCCTCAGCTAGTTTCTTGGTGAGTGTGGTGACCAAGACTCTCTCGTCTCGCTCGGCCCTTAATCTGACCTCTTCCAACAAATCATCAATCTGACCTTTGGCGGGCTTTACTACCAACTTTGGATCCACTAGCCCCGTGGGTCGAATAATCTGCTCAACGAATCCATCGCTCTTCTCAAGCTCGTATTTTGCTGGCGTCGCCGACAGATACACCGTTTGTCCGGTTCTCTCCAGAAATTCATCAAATCGAAGCGGCCTGTTGTCTAGTGCAGAGGGTAGGCGGAAACCATGTTCAACCAGAGTTCGTTTTCTAGAGGCATCCCCCTCATACATCCCCCCGATTTGTGGAACTGTGACGTGGGATTCGTCAATGACCGTTATGAAGTCCTCGGGAAAGTAGTCCAGTAGACAGCTAGGGGGATCGCCCTGTTCTCGTCCATCAATATGCCTTGAGTAGTTTTCGATACCGGAGCAGAATCCAAGTTCACGAATCATTTCTAAATCGAAATTCGTGCGCATCTTGATCCTCTGGGCCTCAAG
>CAJXVY010000003.1 GCA_913062665.1 uncultured Micrococcales bacterium | reverse complement strand
GCTCGCAACCTTGCGGATGCGCTTCTTGGGTTTTCAATCTGCTCTTGCTCAGAAGCCCTCGTGACTCCGCGAGTTAGGACCTTTAGCACTGGACGATGCTGCTCAAGCTCCACCGGAAGACCAACCGGTGAGCTAGATTGTGAGGCTTTTTGAAGGGCCTTTTTTACGATTGAGTCCTCTAGCGAGTGATAGCTAATTACGACCAGGCGACCTCCCGCAGCGAGTGCTTGGATTGCATTTGGGACAAACCTCTCCAAGATGTCCATCTCTTCATTCACTGCAATCCGAAGGGCTTGGTAGGTGCGTTTGGCGGGATGACCTTTGTGTGGTTTTGGAACAACAGCGGAGATGATTTCGTTTAGATCCGAGCTACTTTCAAATTTCTTACCCGCAATGTGCTTGGCGATTAGCCGTGCGAATTTTTCTTCACCATAGGTTTTGATGATGTACGCGAGCTCGCTGACCGAACTGCTTTCAATCATTTCCCCGGCAGTGATTCCCTGTGACTGATCCATGCGCATATCCAAAGGGGCATTCTGGCTGTAACTAAAACCACGGTCGGGGAAATCAAGCTGCATGGATGAAACTCCGAGATCTGCAAGCACCCCATCAACCTTTGAAATCCCGAATTCATTCATTGCCTCAAGCAATTGGTCATAAGTGCCTGCGAAGGGGAGAAAACGCCCAGCAAAAGGCTCCAGCCGTTGACTAGCTCTTCTCAAGGCCTCGGAATCGCGATCTATACCAATGACCTTCAATTCTGGATTTCGCTCCAGCATTGCCTCAGTGTGGCCACCCAGTCCAACGGTGGCGTCGATTACAGTCTTATTGCCCGATGCCACGTTCAAATAATCAATGGACTCCTCCAACAGGACTGGCTTGTGAAGATTTGTCTGGTTCATAACAGTTTGGGGTGTCTATCTCGCATCCCGAGCCCTGTCCGATCCGATATCTGACAAAGGGGAAGGTTGTCAGCGAATCGGCAAGAGCTTGCAATGCGAGTTAGAAAAGCCCCGGAATCACCTCCTCCGAAATTTCTGAGAAGGATTGTTCATTTGACTGCAAATACTGATTCCAAGTTGCGCTGTCCCATATCTCGGCGCGATTTCCCACACCAATCATCACTAGCTCTCGACTCAAGCCCGCATAATCTCGAAGTGTGGCGGGGATCGTGACCCGTCCCTGCTTGTCAGGGATCTCATCGCTTGCTCCACTGAGGAAAACTCGGAGGTAATCACGACCAGTGGCACTGGTCATTGGTGCCTGCTTGATTTTCTCGTGAACTTCTTGGAACTCCCCTGCGCTGAATACATAGAGACAACGGTCCTGACCCCTGGTCACAACCAAACCGGAAGCAAATTCGTCTCTGAAACGGGAAGGAAGAATTACGCGACCTTTATCGTCGAGCTTTGGCGTGTGCGTACCCAAGAGCATTGTTGCCTCCTTCCCCTAAATCTCCACTTTACTCCACTTTCCTCCAAATTATGCTAAAAAGCATCAAAAAACAAAGTTTTTTTGAAAAATTTAGGGCAAAAAAAAGAGGCCCCTAGGGGCCTCTTTTAGCTGATGGCTTCTATTCGCCGAAGCGTTTATTCCAGCGATCCTCAAAGAAACTGCCGCCGGATCCTCCCCCACCGGATGAGGGGATGCTCGGCAATTTCAGGTTGCTGCTAATTAGAACAACCCCGATAAACATCACGGCAAATGCCGCGATGCCAAAAAATGCAACCTGCAAAGAGACTGCAAAAATCAACATTCCCAAGCCTGCAACTAGCGAGAGAACTCCAAGGATCAGTCGTGTGGAGTTCTTTCGCTCTGGATCTTGCTTCTTGACACGGTTGGCAAAACCCTGGTCAGACTCGTAAAGGTCTTTTTCCAGTTCCTCAAGCAGTCTCTGCTCGTGTTCACTCAATCCCATATAAATCTCCTAATGCTTCTTAATTGTAAACAGCAAAGGATGGCTAGGCTATCCCTGTGAGTGAAAGAAATTCTCTTCTCGAGCTAATTCAGCAGGAAATTGACAGTTTTTGTGATGAAAAAAGAGCGCAACTGTCTGCAATCTCAGACGACCTGGTGCCGATAATTGATTACACCCAAGAGCTACTGCAGGGCGGTAAGAGATTCAGAGCACTTTTTGCCTACTGGGCTTGGGCGGCTTCCTTACCGCCTGGAAGTAATCCCTCCGAGTTGATTGAGCAAGCAAATGGCATCGTGGGTATTGCCAGTGCCCTGGAGATTTTCCACGGGGCAGCCTTGGTTCATGATGATCTAATGGACCAGTCCGATACTCGTCGTGGAAAACCTTCAATTCACAAGCGCTTTGAGTCAATGCATACTGAAAAAGGATTTCTTGGTGACCCGGAGAGATTCGGCCAGTCTGGCTCAGTTTTGGTCGGTGACCTAATGCTTAATTGGTCGAGTGAGGTCTTTGGGGCGGCAGTCACTAGTGCGCCAGACAGTGAAATTGAGACAAGCTGCAGAAATGAATTCTCCAAAATGAGATTTGAGGTCATGGCTGGTCAATACCTCGATGTTTTGGAGGAAAACGCTGCTCCGCTGCGGTCCCTGGCAGATGCCGTGACAATGGCGGAAAAAGTAATGCTTTACAAAACAGCTAAGTATTCACTTGAAGCACCGCTCCTGATCGGGGCAAGCTTTGCTGGGGCAAACGAGGAAACCTTGCGAGGCTTTTCAAGCTTTGGAATACCGCTTGGCCTTGCTTTTCAAATTCGGGATGATATTCTCGGCGTTTTCGGCGACCCAGAAATCACAGGTAAGCCCGCAGGAGACGATCTCCGAGAAGGAAAAAGAACAGTCCTGGTGGCGCTTACCTTGCAGCAAAGCTCAAACTCAATAGCCAGGATTTTCAACGATCTGTTGAGTGAGAGAGATTTGGAAGAAGAGCAGATTATTTTCATGCAGCAAACAATTCGCGATTCTGGAGCTTTAGAAAAAACCGAGCGAATGATGCATGAATACGGCGAGAGAGCGCTGGAAGCTCTTCAATCGATAGATCTGGAGGCTGACGCCAAGCAAAAACTTCAGGCTCTCGCTGAGCGTGTTATCAGCAGGACCAGCTAGATAGCTAGAGATTGAGCTAGACGGCGGACTGCGCTTTTTCTTCCTCGGACAAGTGATTGCATTGGGGTCTCGTCCAGCTCTTCTTGGAATTCATAGAGCCACTCAGCGGCTTGTTCTGAATTGAAGCCAGCGTCTTCCAGCACAATTAGCGTTCCTCGAACACTGGAAAGTGGTTCACCCTCAACGATGATTTCAGCTGGAATCATCGGTTCTTTCTGAATGCGGACACTAAATAGCTGCTTGTCCTCTACAAGTCTCGCGACCTTGCCCTTAGAAACCCCGAGTAAATCAGCCGCCTCTTGGTAATTCAGCCACTGGCTCACAGATTCAATTCCCACACCAATAGCATGCCACAGAGAGTTTCTAACGGCGGAAATTTACCAATTCTTCAGCAACCAGAAAGGCCATCTCAAGACTCTGCTTGTGGTTTAACCTTGGGTCGACAACGGTTTCGTAGCGCTGCTCTAGGTCAGCCTCGTCAATGTCATCACTTCCGCCCAAACACTCCGTGACATCATCACCGGTTAGTTCAACGTGAAGCCCGCCTGGGTGAACCCCCAAAGCCCTGCAAACTTCGAAGAAACCCTTGACCTCTTCCATAACATCGTCGAACCTGCGGGATTTGTAACCGTTGGCAGTTGTTATGCCATTTCCGTGCATTGGATCGCTGACCCAAAGTGGCAAGGCCTCAGCCTCGTTTGTGGCCTCCATCAGGCGTGGAAGTTCGTCCCTAATCTTTGCCGCTCCCATGCGTGCAATGAACGTAAGTTTTCCAGGCTCACGATTGGGATCAAGCTTTTCTATCAGCTGGAAAACATCTTCCTTGGTTGCCGTCGGCCCAAGCTTTACCCCAATTGGGTTTTCCACTTTTGACAAAAACTCCACGTGAGCTCCATCAAGTTGCCTCGTACGCTCACCAATCCAAATAAAGTGACCGCTGGTCACATAAGACTTCCCAGTCCTGGAGTCAGTTCTGGTCAAGGGTCTCTCGTAATCAACAAGAAGGCCCTCGTGGCCAACAAAGAAATCAGTTGTCCTTAGCTCAGCGCTGTCTACTCCGCAAGCCTCCATAAACTTCATCGCCCTATCGATATCTGCGGCGATGTTCTCGTAGGCAGCATTGGCGGGGTTATCCATAAAGCCCTTATTCCAGTCGTGAACCGCCCTGAGGTCGGCAAAGCCGCCACTATTGAAAGCCCTAATAAGGTTCAGAGTCGACGCCGAGGTGTTGTAAGCCTTCAGCAGGCGGTCGGGGTTTGGAACCCTCGACTCTTCGTTGAAATCAAAACCGTTTACGGCATCACCTCGATAGGCGGGAAGGGTTACCCCCTCGCGAGTCTCGGTGTCATTGCTCCTGGGTTTTGCAAACTGACCGGCCATTCTTCCCATCTTGATAACAGGAAGAGAGGATCCATACATGAGAACCACTGCCATCTGCAGGACAGTTTTTATACGATTTCGGATTCGATCCGCAGTTGCGTCAACAAAAGTTTCAGCACAATCTCCGCCTTGCAATAAGAAGGCTCTTCCCGCTGCGGCCTCTGCAATTTTTGATTTGAAATAGTCAACTTCGCCGGCAAAAACAAGCGGAGGCATGGTTGAGAGAGTTTGCTTTACGCGCTCAAGATGATCGCGATCGGGCCAGGTTGGCTGCTGCAAAGCATCAAGCTTTTGGAAGCTATCCAAATCTTTCAAATCACTCACTGTATTTCCTACCTAACCTGGTTTCGCCTGCTGGTGGCGTAAACATCTTCATATTTTTGACCACCGAGATATTTCATGTCGTAGACGATTTTGTCCGTGATTGCTCTCAGAACCGCCCGCTCTCCCTCCATGCCAGCGAATCTGCTGAAATCCAAAGCCTCTCCGTAGACTACCCCGACTCGTCTTACTCTGGGAGTGGTCTGCCCAATTCTCTGCACCTTCTGAGTGTCAATCATTGCCACTGGAACCACTGGCACCTGAGCCTCCAAAACCATTCGGGCGATACCTGTTCTTCCCCTATAGAGAGTGCCGTCAGGGGAACGGGTGCCCTCTGGATAAATTCCAAGCAGTAGATCTTTGGCCAAAATCGATAAACCCGTGTTCAGGCTTGCCTCGCTTGCCTTTCCACCACTCCTATCTATCGGAATCTGACCGGTTGCCTTGAAAAACCACCTGGTTAGCAGGCCCTTCAATCCCTTACCGGTGAAGTAATCGCTCTTGGCCAAAAAGGTGACCGGTCTAGAACACTTCAGGGGCAAGAAAATGCTGTCTGAGAAGGAAAGGTGATTGCTGGCTAAGATAGCACCACCCGATTTGGGAACGTTTTCGGATCCGGTAGACCATGGTCTAAAAAGAACATGCAAAATCGGACCAATGATGAAAGTCTTCAGAAAAAGGTAAGTCATCAGCTTTATGACCCCGATCTTGCTATGTCGGCGGCTCCGATGAGTCCCGCCTCGTTGCCAAGTTTAGCGGCGATTACCTCCAGCTCGGGCCGGTATCCCTTTGCAGGAAGGTTGTTCAGATAACTGAAATAAATAGGTTCAGTTAGATTTTCCCCTGCGATGCTGACTCCGCCACCAATGATGCAAACCTCTGGATCCAAAGCAGCAACAATGCTGGCAAGTCCTTGACCTAAGTAATCACCCAATTCACGTAGCAGGCTGAGAGCGCCAACATCGCCCTCCATGATTGCTTGCGAAACTTCTGCTCCGCTCAGAATTCCATTTTCGCTGGCAAGCTCCCTTAGCCGCCTTCCGGCAGGTCCGTCGCTGGTGGCTAACTTCCTTGCAGCCTTTAGAAATGCAGTCCCAGATCCATACTGCTCTAGGCAACCCCGCTGGCCACAGCCACACTGCCTACCGCCGTTGATCAGCCTGATATGGCCCAACTCGCCTCCAATACCAAACCCACCTCTGATCAGCTTGCCGTCGGCAATGATTGCACCGCCAACGCCAGTTCCAATGGTCAGCATCACCATTGACTGAGCCTTTTTTCCACTTCCAAACCTGAATTCAGCCCAAGCTGCCGCATTTGCATCGTTTTCCAAAGTAACTGGATAACTAACCATCTCTTGCACTCGGGTTCTCAGTGGCTCGTGGCGCCATTGAAGGTTGGGGCTATAAAGAATCTCGTTGCGTTCGGCGTCGATAAACCCGGCGGCGGCGATACCAACTGCCTCGATCTCTCGTCCTTCAGCAAGTTGGTTAATTAGATCGACAACTGTTTTTGCCATCAGATCTGGGTCGCTTGCCGGGGAGGGCACTTTGATCAGCTGCGATAGTTCACCATCGGGCGAAACCAATCCAGCGGCGATCTTAGTTCCGCCGATATCGATGCCAATTGAATGCAAGTCAACTCCAAATTCCAAAGCTTTAGTTTAGCTATTTGCGGAGGGCCATAAACAGTTGTGGGAGGCCAAAGTCTCTTACTTTTCAAACATATTCGGTTTACAGTAGAAGCAATTTCATAACAGGAGAGACAATGAAGACCTTCTCAGAACCACTGGCTGCCGAAACCGATCCCAATTCGAACGTGACAGACTTCTTGGAAAGAGCGGTAAGTCATAACCCTGATCATGTGTTGTTTGCCAAGCAAGCGGGTGAACAGTGGTCAGATGTCAGCACCGGGGAATTTCATTATGAGGTAACGGCAATTGCAAAAGGGCTGATTGCAATCGGCGTGAGGCCTGGAGATGCGATTGGAATTCTTTCCCGAACTAGGTATGAATGGACAGTTTTAGACTTCGCATTGATGTATGCCGGGGCAATTTCTGTACCCATCTATGAATCCTCCTCCCCCGAACAGATCAAGTGGGTTTTGGGAGATAGTGGCTCCGTGGGCTGTTTTTTTGAAATGCCTGATCACCTGCAGAACTTCAATTCAGTAAGCTCCAGTCTCAAACGAGTCAAACACACCTGGGTAATTGAAAACGGGGATCTAGAAAAACTCAAGCAGCAAGGTGCGGATATTTCCGATCAGGAGCTTGAGCAGCGCAGGTCCGCTGCAAACTGTGATGATCTAATCACAATTATCTATACCAGCGGGACAACCGGAAACCCCAAGGGGTGCGAACTTTTGCACAGGGGGTTCGTTGAGCTTTGTAATAACGGAGCGGCACAGCTGCCCTATATCGTGAACAAAGACAGCTCAACCCTGCTCTTCCTGCCTCTTGCGCACGTTCTTGCAAGATTCGTATCGATACTTTGTGTCTCTGGAGAGATGAAAGTTGGGCATCTGCCCGACACCAAAAACGTTGCAGCTGGACTGGCAAGTTTCAAACCAACATTCCTGCTGGCAGTTCCAAGAGTTTTTGAAAAGGTTTATAACGGTGCGCAACTGAAGGCGGAAACAGGTGGCAAAGGAAAGATTTTTGACAAAGCCGCCCAAACAGCAATCGAGTATTCCGAGGCTCTCGATTCAAAGTCTGGCCCATCGCTGGGACTGAAGCTAAAGCACAAACTCTTCGACCGTTTGGTCTACGGCAAGCTCAGAGAGGCTATGGGCGGAAGGGTGAAGTACGCAATCAGCGGTGGAGCCCCGCTTGGTGCAAGACTTGGTCATTTCTATCGAGGCATAGGACTGATTGTTCTGGAGGGTTATGGACTGACCGAAACCTATGCACCAGCAACTCTCGGTCGCGGCCATAAGTTAAAAATCGGAAAAGTTGGTTACCCCCTTCCAGGGACATCTGTTGCAATCGCAGATGACGGGGAGGTCTTACTAAAGGGTTACAACATATTCCGCGGCTATTGGAAAAATGAGGAAGCAACCAAAGTTGCACTGGAAGATGGCTGGTTCCACACTGGCGACATCGGCGAGCTCGATGAGGATGGTTTCTTATCCATAACTGGTAGGAAGAAGGAGATTTTGGTAACGGCGGGTGGCAAAAATGTTGCTCCCGCTGCATTGGAAGATCCCCTAAGGGCCCACCCGTTGATCGGACAGGTGGTGGTCATTGGAGACAAGCAACCTTTCGTCTCAGCTTTGATTTCTCTGGATCCAGAGATGCTCCCCGTATGGGCCAAGGGTAATGGAATTGACTCCGCGGATAGCATCCATGAGGCAATCAAGCATCCAAAAATCCGCGAAGCAGTTCAGGCAAGAATTGACCTCGTGAATAAGAAATTTTCATCGGCTGAGCAGATAAAGAAGTTTGCCTTTATTGGTTCAGAGCTAACTGAGGCAAGTGGCCACATGACCCCCTCGTTGAAGGTGAAGAGGGAGCGAGTTCTGGCGGATTTCGAGGAGCAGGTTAGCGAAATCTATGGCTAGATGAACCAGTCTGAGTTTCTTATTTCAGACATGGCGGCCTTCTTTTGTTCGCGGTCCAACCGATCCAAATAAAGCATGCCATTCAGGTGGTCGCATTCATGCTGAAAAACCTGCGCAAGCAATCCTTCTGCTTCCATCTCAATCTGAGCACCATCCAGCTGAAAGCCGATGATGGTGACAGACGAACTACGCTCCACCGTTTTCCATAACCCTGGAACGCTCAGACATCCCTCATCAAGGACTTCGGTCTGCTCGGAATAGGAGGTGATTCGAGGGTTAATGATGTAGCCGAGCTGCCCGTCTACGCTGTAGCTAAAAACCCTAAGATCGACACCAATTTGATTGGCTGCAACGCCCGCCCTCCCAGGTTGATTGCAGGTGTCGAGAAGGTCTCTGACCAATGGGTCCACCAAGTCGAAATCAACAACCTCTCGACAGCTGGTTTTCAGCACGGGGTCTCCAAAAAGCCGGATTTCCCTCGTGGTCAAGCCAATCCGTCCGCAACTAAAGCTGCCAACTCTCTCGCTGCTTTTCGCGTTGCAGGATGAAGTTTTTCAAAAACAATTTCTGCACCTGCTGCTAGCTTTGGGTCGTAGGGAATTCTCACAACCGCTCGGGCTCTGGTTCTGAAGTGAGCCTCAATTTCGTCCAATTTCACCAACTCGGTGCCAAATGTTGCAGTGTTTAGAGCGACGACAGACTGTTTGGCGATATCACCTAAACCATTAGCCTCTAACCAAGTCAACGTCTCGCTGGCAAGCCTCGCCTCGTCGACACTTCCTCCACTGACAATCACCAGGCCATCGGCCCTTTGTAAAACTGCCTGCATGACGCTGTGGACGATTCCAGTTCCGCAGTCAGTTAGAACTAATGAGTAATACCGGCCCGTTATGTCGGCAACCACGTTGTAATCGCCATCATCAAAAGCTTGTGAAACCATCGGGTCGGTGTCGCTGGCCAACACGTCCAATCTTGTTTGATCCCTCGAGACCAACTCGCTGAATGCTGTGAAGCTTGTTATCGAGCTTGCTTTGCTGACCACGTCTCTGACGGTTTTGGAAGTCCCGCGCTTTACGCGCTCGGCCAAGGTTCCCCTGTCCGGGTTGGCATCAATAGCGACAACTCGATCTTCACGGACCAGGGCCATCGCCATTCCAATCAGGGTTGTAACAGTTGTTTTTCCAACACCACCTTTTCGGGTAAGTACTGGCACATACTTAGCCTGATTTCCAAAGCTTGCTCCGATGCGGGCATCCAGCTCCTTGCGTTGTCTGACTTTCTTTGAATCACCAAGATTGATGAGCCCAAAACTCAGCAAATATATGAGTTTCTGCCAAAACCCCTCCGGGCGGTTTTTCTCCCTGGCCTTCTCTTCCAAAAGCCTGTCTGCAGTGAGCATGGCTGCAGGCTCGGGGTCACCGAATATGTCGGACTCAACGCTAGCCTGGCTGTCTAGGTCAACACTTTCAAACTCGTCCTGACCCATTGAGAATTGTCCGGTTTGTGGGTCTAGCTCTAAATCCTCAAACTCAGTATCGCTTCCAACTGAGTAGTCATCCTCATCCGGTTTTTTGCTCAAACTTGTCCTCTATTCAATAACAGCGATCAAGTCGCCCGACTCAACCGGCTGCGAACCAATAATTCCCAATCGTTTGACCGTCCCGGTCACAGGAGCCGCAATGTTTGCCTCCATCTTCATGGCCTCAATGCTTGCAATTGGTTCACCCTGCTCAACTTTATCTCCAACTTGGACCCTCGGGGTCACCACTCCGCTGAAAGGTGCGGCTGCGTGGCCAGAGTTATTGGGATCAGCTTTTTCGGCATCGACAGTTTGCACCTCTATCGAGTAATCCCTCACGGTCACCGGACGAAGTTGGCCATTGAGTTTTGCCATGACGGTTCTGTAACCACGAGCATCAGCCTCTCCGATCGCCTCCAGCCCAACATAAAGATCCAGACCCTTACCAAGGGTGACGATGTGCTCAGTTTCTGGCTGCAGTCCATAGAGGTAATCCACCGTGGACATGTTCGACAGATCGCCATAGGCCTCTCGAACTCGTTCAAATTCCTCTGTCGGTTTTGCAAACAGCAGTCTGTTCAGAGTTTTTTGGACCAAACTGGAATCATCGCTATCAAGATCCTTACGATCTTTGTCTGAAAGCTGCACAAGAGTTTCTTTTTTCTGCCTACCATTGAGAACCTTGCTCCTAAACGGCTCCGGCCAACCAGCTGCTGGTGTTCCAAGCTCGCCGTGCAAAAATCCCACCACTGAGTCAGGGATGTCGTACTTCTCTGGGTTTTGTTCAAAATCAGCGGGATCGGCATCAACGGCAACCAGGTGAAGAGCCAGATCACCAACGACTTTGCTGGAGGGTGTCACCTTGGTGGGTCTTCCCAAAATCTTGTTAGCTGCCGCATACATGTTCTCAACTAGTTCAAATCTGTCAGCAAGCCCCAGAGCAATTGCCTGCTGCCTCAGATTAGACAGCTGCCCTCCAGGAATCTCGTGGGTGTAGACCCTTCCGGTCGGGCCAGGAAGTCCAGATTCAAAGGGCTTGTAAATACCTCTGACGCTCTCCCAGTATGGCTCGAAGTCAGTAACCCTGCTCAATTCGATTCCGGTGTCGCGTTCAGTGTTTGCCAAAGCCGCGACTAAAGCACTTGCAGAGGGCTGAGATGTAGTTCCAGCCATAGGTGCGCTGGCTACATCCACTGCATCTACACCGGCATCACTAGCGGCCAAGAGGGTTGCCAGTTGACCTCCTGCGGTGTCATGGGTATGCAAGTGCACCGGAAGCTCAAAACGCTCCCTAAGAGCCGTGACTAGTTTTTTGGCTGCCATTGGCCTCAGCAAGCCAGCCATGTCTTTGATTGCAAGTATGTGGGCACCGGCGGCAACCATCTGATCGGCGAGGTCTAGGTAGTAATCAAGGGTGTAAACCTCTTCAGCTGGATCTAGAAGGTCAGCCGTGTATGAGATTCCCACCTCTGCAACAGCTCCAGCTTCCCTAACCGCCTTGATTGCAGGTTCCATTTGTGAAACATCATTCAGAGCGTCAAAGATTCTGAAGATATCAACACCAGTTAGTGCAGCCTGCTTTACGAAAGCATCAGTAACCTCAGTTGGATAGGGGGTATAGCCAACCGTGTTCCTGCCCCTGAGCAGCATCTGGATACAAACATTTGGCATCGCCTCTCGAAGCTTAG
This sequence comes from uncultured Micrococcales bacterium, assembly GCA_913062665.1. The sequence goes on along the minus strand of CAJXVY010000003.1, from coordinate 1,858 downwards.
AAAGCCGCTCCCAGGGATCCTCGCCCAAAAAACGCAAAGCGACATCGTAGGTAGCCCCTCCCCAGGCCTCAACGCTCAAGAGCTCAGGAAGGCGGTAGGAAACATAAGGGGCAGCATTTGCAAGATCAACTGTTCTCACCCTTGTTGCGAGCAATGACTGATGGGCATCCCGGAAGGTGCTATCAGTCACCGCCAGAGCCGTTTGTGCCCTGAGGTCCTTCGCGAACTGCTCAGGCCCGACCTTTAGCAGATGATCTCTGGAACCTGCTGGTCGTTCAGTGGTGTCAAATTCTGGAAGTTTGGTGATTGGCTCAGCCACATTGGGCCTATCCCCGTTTGGCTTGTTTACTGTGACTCCAGCCAACCACTGCAAGATTTTGCTTCCGCGGTCTCTGCTTGGTTTGGCCTGAAATAGTTCAGGTCGCGAATCTATGAAATGCGTATTTAGGTCTCCAGCTATAAACGCTGGATCTCCCATGATTGATTGCAAAAAATAAACATTCGTCGCAACGCCGCGGATACGAAACTCAGCAAGAGCTCTGCGAGAACGAGTCACGGCTTGTTCAAAATTTCTTCCCCGTGCAATTAGTTTCACAAGCATCGAATCAAAATGCGGGGAGACTTCTGCTCCCGTGGTTACTGTCCCTCCGTCAAGACGAATTCCAGCTCCACCGGGTGAACGATAGGTGGTGATCTTCCCGGTGTCGGGGCGGAAATTACTGGCTGGGTCTTCGGTGGTAATCCTGCATTGAATTGCGAATCCGCTTGGCTTTATCTCACCCTGAATTAGTCCAAGTTCTTTCAAACCCTCACCTGCGGCAATCCTCAATTGAGACTGAACCAAATCCACATTCGTTACCTCTTCGGTGATGGTGTGTTCGACCTGAATTCTCGGGTTCATTTCAATAAAGACGTGTTGACCCGTGTTTGGGCCATCTGTCTCGATTAGAAACTCAACGGTTCCGGCGTTTTCATAACCGATTTCCTTGGCAAAGTTCACAGCATCGACAAAAAGCTGCTGCCTCAGTTCCTCATCAAGATTCGGAGCTGGCGCAATCTCAACGACCTTTTGGTTTCGTCGCTGAATTGAACAATCCCGCTCGTGCAAGTGGATTACCTCACCCTGTGAATCAGCAAGGATCTGCACCTCTATGTGGCGCGGTCGGATAACCGCCTGTTCCAAAAATACTCTTGGGTCACCAAAGGCACTCTCGGCTTCACGCATGGACTGATCTAAAGCCTCTTCTAGTTCAGCTTGGCTATCCACTCTTCGCATACCGCGTCCACCGCCACCAGCAACCGCCTTCACAAAAAGCGGAAACTTAATTTCCTCTGCTTGATCAAGCAAAGCTTTTTTGTCGGAGCTGCTTTCGGTGGATTTCAGCACAGGAACGTTCGCCCTTATCGCCGCCTGCTTGGCGTTTACCTTATCCCCGGCAAGCTCCAATATCTCAGACTTCGGGCCGACAAAAACAATGCCGTTTTCGGCTGCCTTTTCCGCAAGTTCCGGATTCTCACTCAAGAATCCATAGCCCGGATATATGGCATCGGCACCACTTTCTTTGGCAACTCGAATAATTTCGTCAACATCGAGGTAAGCCTTTACCGGAGAACCATCGGCATAAATCTCATAGGCCTCATCCGCTTTCAATCGATGAACTGAATAGCGATCCTCGAATGGGAAAACCGCAACTGTTTTGGCTCCAACCTCATAAGCGGCTCGAAATGCCCTTACGGCTATCTCGCCTCGGTTTGCAACCAGAATCTTTTTGAACATTCAACCTCACAGTTTTGTCGGTCACCGATTATGACTAAAAAAAGGGTAGCCTATTCCGCGTGCAAGTTCTTAGCGTAAGCT
>CAJXVY010000002.1 GCA_913062665.1 uncultured Micrococcales bacterium | reverse complement strand
AAGGCAATCGGACCTCCGTCCACCGCCTCTGGAGCTATGTGTCCAATGCTCAGTCCGGTTGTGCCGCCTGAGAATCGGCCGTCGGTTAATAGTAGGACATCTTTGCCCAATCCCGCACCTTTAATTGCGCCGGTGACCGCTAGCATCTCTCGCATTCCGGGGCCGCCCTTCGGACCCTCGTAGCGAATAACGACAACATCGCCTTTTTGAATTTCGCCATTGCCAAGGGCCTCCATGCAAGCCTTTTCGCGCTCGAATACTCTGGCAGGGCCCTCGAATTTTTCAAGATCAAATCCAGCCGTCTTCACAACAGCACCCTCTGGAGCAAGCGAGCCCTTCAGGATATTGATCCCACCCGTTTTGTGAATCGGGTTGTTCATCGCACGGATAATCTTTCCATCTGGGTCTGGTGGATTGATATCTGCAAGGTTCTCGGCAACAGTTTTTCCAGTCACGGTGAGAGCATCACCGTGGATTAGACCCGCATCCAGCAGGGCTTTCATCAACACCGGAACTCCACCAACACGGTCAACGTCGTTCATCACATACTGACCAAAAGGCTTTAGGTCTCCAAGATGAGGGACTTTGTCAGCAATTCGATTGAAATCATCAAGCTTGAGGTCAACTTCCGCCTCTTGCGCAATCGCCAGCAGGTGAAGCACCGCATTGGTTGAACCACCGAATGCCATCAATACGGCGATTGCGTTCTCAAAAGCTTTCTTGGTCATGATCTGGCGGGCGGTAATTCCCTTTTCGATCAAATTCACCACAGCCTCACCACTTCGATGAGCCCAGTTGTCTCTTCTTCGGTCCGCACTGGGAGGAGCTGCGGATCCAGGAAGGCTCATGCCAAGCGCTTCACCAATACTTGCCATTGTGTTGGCGGTATACATCCCACCGCATGCTCCTTCACCTGGGCAGATTGCTCTTTCAATTCGGTCAAGGTCCTCTTCACTCATAAGTCCCGCTTTGCAAGCTCCAACGGCTTCAAAGGCGTCGATGATTGTTACTTGTTTCTCGCTTCCATCGGTCAACTTCACCCAACCGGGTGCAATCGAGCCCGCGTAGAGGAAAACATTTGCCAAATCCAGTCTTGCCGCAGCCATGAGCATTCCTGGTAATGACTTATCGCAGCCGGCTAGGGTCACAGATCCATCTAGACGCTCGGCGCTCATTACAGTCTCCACACTGTCAGCAATCACCTCTCTTGACACAAGCGAGAAGTGCATGCCCTCGTGCCCCATGGCAATTCCATCAGAAACCGAGATTGTTCCAAACTGCATGGGGTATCCGTGGGCTTCAGCAATACCTTGTTTTGCCGCCTCGGCTAGGCGATTCAAGCTCAAGTTGCATGGAGTGACCTCGTTCCAACTGCTGGCAATTCCAATTTGGGGTTTCACCCAGTCTTCGTCGCCCATCCCGACTGCTCGGAGCATTCCCCTGTGGGGAGCTTTCTCGATTCCATCGGTTACGTCTCTACTGCGAGGTTTCATGTCATTTGCCATTTGATTAGTCTAATCATTTTGCAAGGCGGTAGCCTTCTAAGGTGGTTGATTCAGATACAACAAGGCAGCCAACCGGCCTGGAGCTTTATTCGAAAGCGGCTCAAAAGAGCGCTCGAGAGATTATTTACTCATACTCCACGAGTTTTGGTCTTGCCACCAGACTGATAGAACCCAAGGTTCGTAGGCATATTGAGAGCATTTACGCCATGGTCCGAGTTGCAGATGAGGTTGTGGATGGGTCTGCCAGTGAGGCTGCAACTACTTCTCCCGAATTAAATCCTGCGAAAGAGATAGCTGATTTCGAAACCGAGTGCTACAAAGCAATGGAGCTTGGATACAGCACAAACCTTGTTTTGCACGCTTTCGGGACTACCGCCCGGGAGGTGGGCATAAAAAAAGATATCGTCAAACCATTTTTTGATTCGATGAAGATGGATCTGAGTGACACGGTTCATGATGAGCAAAGCTTCAAGAAATACGTCTATGGCTCTGCTGAAGTTGTAGGGCTTATGTGCCTCAGGGCTTTTATTCACGATAAGGATTACAACGAAGACGAGCAGCAGATCTTGAATGAGGGTGCACTCGCTCTGGGTAGTGCTTTCCAGAAAGTGAATTTCCTTAGGGATCTCAGTGCAGATTTCATCAAACTGGGACGGAGCTATTTCCCCGGGGTGAATGTTAGTAATTTCGACGAGGCAACCAAGCAAAGACTTGTTAGGGACATTGATTCTGAGCTTGATAAGGCACGGAATGCCATTCCACTTCTTCCAAAATCAGCGGCCAGAGCCGTGAAAGCGGCCTGCGAATTATTCGCAAGCCTAAATAAAAAAATTTCCAATACTGATGCTGCGGAATTGATTAGCACCCGAATTAGTGTTGCTAATGGAAAGAAATTGATGATTCTTGCAAGTAGCTATTTAGGAGCTGGTCGTTGACTCAAAAAACCGCGGTAGTAATTGGCGCTGGCATTGCCGGTCTTGCCTCTGCTTCCTTGCTCGCCAAAGCCGGCATGAAAGTGACTGTCTTGGAGGCGAGGGAAAGCATCGGAGGAAGGGCCCACATTTGGGAAAAAGACGGCTTCAAGTTTGACATGGGGCCCAGCTGGTATTTGATGCCGGATGCCTTTGAGCAGTTTTTCAAGCTAATGGGAACCACCGCGGAAAAAGAGCTGAACCTGGTTCAGCTGGACCCGGGTTACAAAACAATCGTTCAAGGGTTCGATGAGCCAGTGATTGTCCGCGACTCTCTGGAAAAAAACAAAGAACTGTTCGAAGGAATTGAACCGGGCGGAGCGAAAAAGCTTGATGAATATGTCGCCAGTGCTGAAAATGCTTACGAACTGAGCCTCAAGCATTTCTTGTATACAAATTTCAAAAACACCAAAGGGTTCACAAACTCTGAAGTGCTTCGTCAAGCGGGAAAATTTATTCAATTGCTGACAACATCTCTGGATAGCTTTGCGGGCAAATATTTCAAAGATGAGAGGCTCAAAAAAATGCTTGATTACCCAGCTGTGTTTCTGGGGGCGAGTCCTTATGAGACTCCAAGCATGTATCACCTGATGACTCACGTAGATATGAACATTGGAGTTTTCTACCCAATGGGCGGAATGTACACGCTGATTGAAGCGATAGAAAGATTGGCTTTGGCTGAGGGAGTTGACATCCACACCAACTCCCAGGTGTCCGAGATTCTGCACACTGGTGACAAGGCAACCGGGGTCAAAGTTGGTGATGTCGAGTACCATGCGGATGTAGTTGTCGGCTCAGCCGACTTGCATCACGTCGAGACAAAACTTCTGCCGAGAGAAAAGCAAACTTTCAAACAAAGCTTCTGGGATAAGAAAACTCCTGGACCCTCAGCCTTGCTTGTTTATTTGGGAATTAAGGGAAAAATCGACCAGCTCGAGCATCACACCCTGTTCTTTACCGACGATTGGAAATCTGGTTTCAAAGAGGTATTTGCAAAGGCGGATGGGAACAGGAAGATTCCGGAACCAGCCAACATGTATGTTTGCATGCCGTCAAAAACTGACCCTAGCGTCGCACCCGAAGGATACGAAAATGTCTTCATCTTGGTTCCAACGGCCGCTGACCCATCACTTGGTAGCGGGGGGGTAAACGGTGAAGGTGATGATTCTTTAGAGAAAACCGCAGATCGAATAATCGACCAGCTTGGGGATTGGGCAGGAATTGAGAACCTCAGAGAAAGGGTGGTTGTCAGAAGGACTGTCGGACCGCAGGACTTCGTCAATGAATTCAACGCTTGGAGCGGAACTGCCCTAGGCATGGCCCACACGCTTAGGCAGAGTGCCTTTTTCAGACCCCAAAATCGCTCAAAGAAACTGAAGAATCTCTTCTACTCAGGACACAACACGATTCCAGGTATTGGTCTACCAATGTGCTTGATCGGCGCAGAGCTTGTTTATAAACACCTAACGGATGATTCCACTAACGGTCCAATTGAGCGGGAGTTAGAGAAACTGGACTCCTGGAAGGGGCTTGGTTAGATGGAACTGTTTGGATTCACCTACCTTGCAGCGCTGATATTTTCGATAATCGGCACAAGTCTGATTGACAAGAGGCATGGCCTGGCACTGTTTGTCTCGCCCGTGGCGACCGTAGTTTCAGTTTCTGTTGGGGTTGCAGTTTTCCTGGCCTGGGATCTAATCGGAATTGAACTTGGCATTTTCTTCATTGGGCCAGCCGAACATGTCTCTGGCATACTGCTGGCTCCAGAGCTGCCGCTGGAGGAGCTTTTCTTCCTAATACTTCTGAGTTATTCGACATTGGTTGTTTACCGACTTGCAGAGAAGAGGTTGAAGTGACCTACATCTTGCTGACAATCTCAGTTCTCTCGGTGTTTGCAATCTACGCTTTTCTGATGCGTAGATGGTTGAAACCAAAGCCTCTGGCAGTTGCAACTGGAGTTTTACTCTTGCTAACACTTGTCTTTGACAACCTGATCATTGCTACTGGAATAGTTGATTACGATCCGGAAAAGATATCGGGCATCAGATTGGGAGTTGCTCCTATTGAGGACTTTGCCTACACATTGGTTGCACTGGTACTTATCCCATCTGTGTTTAACTTCTTGCGCATTAGATTATGAAGTCACTTCTTTCAATAGTTTCGAGCTCCAGGCCCATTTCATGGGTAAATACAGCATTCCCCTTTGGGGTTTCCTATCTTTTGATAACTAGAGAGTTTGATGCGAATTTCTGGTTGGGAACTATCTTCTTCCTAATTCCATACAACCTATTGATGTATGGGATAAATGATGTTTTTGACTACCAGAGTGATCTTGCAAATCCTCGAAAGGGGGGTGTCGAAGGAGCTTTACTAGAGCCGAAGTTGCACCGGGCAACAATTTCCTCAGGAGTATTGCTCTCACTGCCTTTTGTCGGATATTTGTTGTGGTCTGGGGATGTTTGGAGCGATCTCATTCTGGCTGCGACCATATTCACCGTAATTGCCTATTCACTTAGAGGTTTGAGGTTCAAAGAGGTCCCGTTTTTGGATTCTGCCACCAGTGCCTCACATTTCGCGGGTCCGCTTGCCTTTGGTCTCAGCCTGTCTGGCACAAATCCGTTCTCTGGAAATGCTCTGCTGATAGTCGCTTCACTATTTTTGTGGTCAATGGCCTCCCATGCTTTTGGTGCAGTGCAGGATGTGAAGGCTGATAGGGAGGGCGGTATCGGCTCAATCGCAACGAGTATCGGTGCGAGGTGGACAGTCAGGCTAGCTTTTGTTCTCTATGCAATGTCGGCATCGCTTCTGATAGTTGCAGGTCAACCCATGGCGATTGCAGCAATTGCCCTTATCCCCTATCTGGGAATCCTGGTCCCTTATTGGAATCTGTCAGACGATGAATGCGAGAAAGCAAACTGGGGATGGAAAAGTTTCCTATGGCTGAACATCTTTGCGGGGGCAGTGGTCAGCTTGATAATCATCGAGTTTGTGCAAGGCCGCTGATTCTCTCAATTGCCTGTTCGATTATTTCTGGATAGGTACCAATATTCATCCGGGCAAAACGAAGATAACCGTTGTCATCAATAGAGTGATCACTTCCCGCGACCAGTGAAACGCGTCCTTTATCAAGGATCTCTGAAGCTGGATTATCAATCCCCAAACCCTCTAGATTCAACCATGCAAGGTATGTGGCGTTCTGGTTATAAGTCTCTACCCATGGTTTGTCTTCCAAAAGAGCATTCAGCTGTTTGAAATTGGATTCGATTTTGGCAACTGTCTCGCCAAGCCACTCATCGGATTCGGTATAGCTTGCAATCATGGAGGCAATCCCAAGAATTGAAGTTCTGTATGGAACAGCCATTGGAAGTTTTTCCATTGCCTGATTTTTCAGCACCTCTGTTTCGAATGAAATCAATCCACCCTTCACCCCGGCAGTGTTAAAGCTTTTCGAGCTGGAGGTTATTGTGATGCCAACTTCTTTCGCCTGTTCACTCACAGATGCAAATGGGACAAATGTTGCCAAGGAGTGGGTAAGTGGTGCATGAATTTCATCCGCAAGGACTGTAACGGAATAACGCTCGGCAAGATCGGCTATAGAGGCCAAATCCTCTTTTGAGTGAACCGCGCCAACTGGATTATGTGGAGAGCAGAGCAGATAAACATCGACTCCCTCTTTGAATCTTTGCTCAATCTGATCCAGGTCAAGAACCCAAGAATTTTCAACCAACCTCAGCGGAGCGTCGATTATCTGTGATTTCGATTCTGAGATCCATTTTCTGAAGGAGGCGTAGATTGGTGAGTTCACAAGCACCTTGCCCCCTCCGGGGACAAGTGCCCTAAGCAGTTCAACGCCCGCCACCCCGACATCTGTAACCGGGAAGACCATCTCAGGCTTGGGTGCAAAACCCCAGTGACGCTCTGAAAACGAACTGAATGATTGGCCGAGTTCATTCAATGGATAGGCGTATCCCAAATCGTCGTTTTCGATCATTGAAATCAAGGAGTTTTTGATTGCAGGGCTGAGCGGAAAATCCATCTCAGCAACATGCATGGGGATTACATCCTCTGCGAACCTTTGCCACTTAACGCTTTTTCTATGCCTCAGCTGATTAAGTCTGCTCATTGCCCAAGCGCCCTCGCATCTTGTCTCGCGGTTTATGACATATGTGGAACCGTTGTTGCACAGGTTACAACCAGCAGAATCAAACCGTCAAAAGGGGAATAGTCACCCTTCCGGAGTGCTTATTAATTTTATGAGCACACTAGAACCAGGTAACAAGGCACCAGAATTCACCCTTCAAAACAGTGAGGAGCAAGAGTTCTCATCCGAGAACTTCTCAGGCGAGAAGACAATCCTTTATTTTTATCCTGCAGCTGGCACCCCCGGATGCACAAACCAAGCATGCGATTTCAGAGACAATTTGAATTCTTTGAAGTCCCTTGGATACACAGTTGTTGGAGTAAGTCCAGACAAGCCAGCGAAGCTTGCTAAGTTCAAGGAGAAAGAGGGGCTCAACTTTGAGCTTCTATCTGACCCAGAGAACGAAGTTCAAAAGTTATACGGGGCTTATGGTTTGAAAAAAATGTATGGGAAAGAATACGAGGGGACCATTCGTTCAACTTTCGTAATCGACCAGCAGAGCTCCATCGAACATGCTTTTTACAACGTAAAGGCAAAAGGACACGTTGAGATGCTCAGAAAACAGTTAGGCATCTAAGTTCTGTAAGGTTTGAACATGAGTGAAAAACCTGAAAAGAACAAAAAACCACTGAGACCGGAAGATACTCCGAAAGCCCTTGCGGGAACCAATATCGGTATTGGCCTTTCAGTTTTACTTGTCGGTGTTGTCAGTGGGATTTTTGTAACCACCAACATCGACGTGCAGGGCTACGGACCGCAAGACTACGTTGGGGTGGCTGCCCTTTTTGCATTGGGATTGTTTTTGACGATCCGAGGCTTTAGAGGTCGCAAAGAAAAATAAACGCCCAACTAGATAAACTTATCTAAGCGAAAGGATTTCCATGGACGCTCACGAAATGACAGTGAACATGAATCTCTCGACGATTCTTATTGCAGTAAACGCAGTTGGAATCATTGGGTTTTTTGGGCTAATTCTGTATCTAAGCGCCGATGCCGTGTTTGGTAAGAAAAGCTAGCTTGGTACGCCCCCCGGGACTTGAACCCGGAACCCACTGATTAAGAGTCAGATTGCAAATAGCCTTCTTGCCCTTGATTTTTGGGCATTCTGGGTTTCCAAAAAGGATTTCGTGCCCAATACGTGCCCAATTAGGTTGAAATCTAAGCCCATAATAAACCTTTTCTTATGCGACAATGTGAGGAAATAAACCGATTGGGGGTTCCGTTGTTCAAGCGCAGATTGATGGAGAAACACCTCGAAACCCTGAGGGAGACTTTAGAATCCGGAGAGGATTTTCTTTACGTCGCTTACGCCACAATGGTTACCTCTGGCGACCTAGGAACAGATGGAGGCGCTCTCGCGGTAACGAATTCGAGAGTGCTCTTTTCTGGAAGTGCCGCAATGCTCGGAACTTCTTCGTCGGCTTCAATCAAGCTTTCTGACATTGACGGAGTAGCAAGCGGAGAGCGAATGATCAAAGGTTCGCTAATCCAGCCCTATCTTGAAATCAATGCCGCAGGAGCCGCATACTATTTCAACCTTAGAGCGAGTGATGCTTCCGAGGCTCAAGAAGCCATAAACAAGGCAAGAGCCAAGACTGAGAATAAGGTTGAGAATGGGCAAGCTCCAGAATCAACAGCAACGCAACTTGAAAAACTAGCGTCCCTTTTGGAGCAAGGACTGATTTCGAGGGACGAATTTGAAGAGGAAAAGAAGAGGCTTCTGAACAAGCGAGCCTGAAACTGACTTAGGTAATGGGGGTTTTTTTGAAAAAGTTAGCTTTAGTTGCGGTTGTTTTATTAGTAGCGGGTTGCTCAAGCGGTGGTAGCACCGAATACACTCCAGAGGAACTTTTTGATGGGTATACACCAAAGCCAGAAGTTAACTGGGGTGAATACCCTTCCAGTTTGAAATCAACTATTGACAGCTCACAGTCGCAGGGTGACTGCTCAGGGCTTCAATCAATCTTTGACACATATATAAATGCGGGTGCTACTGATGTGGCTTCGTATGTAGATGAGGCTTTAGAGTCAGCAGGTTGCTACGACTAGAAACGATCTATGAGAGCTCATAGCCAAACATCTCAAGTCTTTGGGGCCTTCAACAGCTACAGGTAAAAAGTGGTTTGCCACAACAGTTAGCAGGGTCTTAGATACCGCTCAGAGGCGTTCACTCGCCCCCTAAATAAGCATTGAGACTAGAGGCGTAGTTTTCTAAGAAATTGGCTGTATTTGTTCCCTGAGTAATGGACACCCCGTTACTGTAAGCCTCCAACCGAATTACTACTGAACCCTCAAACACCTCACCAATAAGTTTCAAGTTGTTTGGGTAGTTAGTTGATAACCACTTCATAGGTTCGGAAAAGTGGAGTTCAAATCCTTTTTCTGTCTTTTCGTCAGTCTTACTGTTTAGTTTTCCGTCTATGCAGATTTTCTTGCAAACCTCATAGCTTGCCTCTAAGTCTTTAGATGACTTGATAGTTCTTATCTCAGACTTACCTAGTGCCAATATTTGCCCCCTTGATTTGCTTTACAAGTGAAACCTACAACAGTTAGCAGGGTCTTAGATACCGCTCAGAGGCGTTCAGAGGCTCTCAGAAGCTAGCAGTTCGCCAGCGGGGAAGAACACCCCCATATTCCCAGAATTACACTTCCAAGCCACCACATCACATAGAGGGCAACTCCAGCTATCAGCAACCCCCCGACTAAAACCACAACACTAGTGCCGTCAAACCTAGGCTCATCAATCTCGAGGTCTGTCTCTAAGCTTTCAGGCTCACCTTGTTTCTGGTTAAGCTCTTTCCCACAACTGTTACAGAATTTAGCTAACTCTGTCTGTTCAGTTCCACATTCTGAGCAATACATAATCCCCCGCTTATCTCTCTTAGACAATTATCAAAATAGCACTCAGAGGCTCTCTCAAACGTTGGAAATAACTAAAAGCGAAAAAGGCCATTAGATTCTTTGCAAGCACCGGCGACTGGCTTCTTTTTTGGCTGTGATTCCAGGGCGAAACTAAAATCTTATGCCAGCTTTCGTGCCCAATACGTGCCCAATTGCGTTGGTACTGCTTGTTATCTAATGGTAGCTGAAGGATAGGACAAAAAACGAAAGTACCCTGTACTTACAAGGGACTTTCGCTTGTTTACCTGGTACGCCCCCCGGGACTTGAACCCGGAACCCACTGATTAAGAGTCAGTTGCTCTGCCAATTGAGCTAGAGGCGCATCAGCGTAAAAGCTTAGCACCATTCAGCACTCACGCTAAGGGCGAACTAACCAACCAAGATATTTATTTTTACTAGATTTGTCATATGGGAAACGACTCCTCGCTAATCGAGCAATTGGAGCCTGGAAGCCAGGCTCCTGACTTTGTAATTCCCAATCAAGACGGGCTGATGAGATCCCTAGAGGACTACCGTGGAAAAGGTCTGATCCTTTACTTTTTCCCCGCAGCGGCTTCACCAGGTTGTTCAAAAGAGGCCAGTGATTTTGACCTTAACTTCCAGAAATTCCAAGATCTTGGATACCAGATAGTCGGGATATCTCCAGACAAAGTGGAGCGGCTCAAAGGCTTCCACGAAGTGCTTGAATTGAAATTTGACCTGCTGAGTGATTTCTCAATCGCTGTACACAAGCAGTTCGGAGCGTTTGGAGATAAAAGCGTATTCGGACGTCTCTACAAAGGCGTTCTTCGTTCAACAATGATTATTGATGCAGAAGGAAAAATCACTCACGCAATGTATGGTGTCAAATCAACTGGGCATGTGGAACACCTGCTGGAGCTATTGGCGGACTAGCTCTGATCTGATATCTGCCGCCCTAAGTTTCTGCTCAGCAAGACAATAAGCGCAACAATTGCAGGACCCAGCAATAACCACCCCAGCAGAGCATTTCCTGGAATGATTGCAAGACCCAAAATCACCGTCAGGATTTCAGCAACTATCGAAGAAGAAAATGCCCATCGCTTTTTTTGAAATATTCCGGTCGTGGTGGCTGTCAGCCAGCCAATTGCTGCAACCATCACAAGCAATAGTGAGACAGCACTGACCAGGTCATCACTGCCCTCAGTGAAAAACTCATAAACCCAAAAGCCAGTCAATACCGCGACTCCCATGGTCTGGAAACTAAGGATTGCAAATAATGCAAGCAATTGAGCTGAACGCATAATTTTTCTCTAACTATTGCTTTCGTGGATGGACTGTGAAACCATTTTCAACGTTACTTTGCAAACGGCAAAGTCGGCAAATACCGACGGCGACCAAGGAATAACAAAAAATATGGACATGTCTTGGCTGAATGAAGCTCGATGCCTCAATGAGGATCCAGAACTCTTCTTCCCTGTAGGAAACACGGGACCCGCTCTGGAGCAAATAGAACAGGCCAAATCAATTTGTCGACAGTGTGATGTGGCTGCCCAATGCCTTGAGTATGCAATACGCGAAAACCAGGACACCGGTGTTTGGGGTGGACTTAGCGAGGATGAGCGCCGCTCTCTAAAGCGCAAGTATGCAAGAGCCCGCAGGGCTGGCTAACACGGGATAGAGAGCTTCACGCGGGTTCCGCCGCGGATCGGTGCTGTCCAAGCAATACTCCCCCGCAACTCGCCCTCTACCAAACTTCTAATTATTTGAGTACCTAATCCGGAACCCTCTTTGCCCTCAGGCATTCCGTGACCATCATCTGTGACTTCAATATCCAAGCGTTTTGGGTCCCTGCTGACCGTGGCTGTGACAACCCCGCTACGGTCCTTTAGGCCGTGCTCGACTGCATTTGAAACAATCTCAGTCAATGCAATTGCAAGTGGTGTGGCTCGCTCGCTTGGAAGGACCCCAAACTTGCCCTCGATATTGGTCTCAACGGTTGCGTGGTAGCTTGCGTATAGTTCACCGACTAGTCGAAGTATTTGTTGGAAAACATCATCAAATTCAACATCTTGCTGACTGACTTCACTTAGTGCCTCGTGCACCAATCCAATTGCGTTAACCCTTCTCAAAGCTTGCTGCAGAGAGTTCTTTACCTCCTCGCTCTCTGATTTTCGGGCTTGAATCTTAAGCAAGCTGGAAACCGTCTGCAGATTATTCTTCACTCGGTGGTGGATTTCCCTAATTGTCACGTCTTTGGTCATCAGCTCTCGTTCCCTATCCCTGAGTTGGGTAACGTCACGAACAAGAATCAACCCACCAATGCGAGCCCCCTCCTTCATTAGGGGAATTGAACGAATTGAAATCGTTGAGGTAAGAGTGCTTAGGTCACTTCTCCAACTGTCTTTAGCGCTGAGCACCATTGGCAGACCCTCATCCACTTGAAGAAGTGAGTCATTGCCCTTTACGGCAAGCTCGGCAAGGATCTCGCCTTCCAGCTCACCTTGGATCCCGGCTCGATTGAACGCACTTAGAGCATTGGGGCTTGCAAATGTCACACGGCCATCGCTGTCAACCCGTATTAGACCGTCATTGGCTCTCGGTGCGCCTCTTCGAGGGCCGGTCCCTGCGTCTTTGTTTGGAAAATCACCAGTGCTAACCATATTCAAAAGATCATTAGCGCAAGAGAGGTAAGCTTTCTCGAGCTTATTTGAATAAAACCCCGCGCGATTAGAGGTGTGCCGGGTAATTACAGCAATTATCTCTTTTGCTGGGGACATCACTGGAATCGCCGTCAACTGATCGGGGTTGTCGTAATCTTGACTGCCAACGGAGGTGGAAATTGACTTTTCCTTCCAGGCAATTTCAATCTGGACTTCCCAATTTCGCTGAGGGAAATTTCCAGTTATGTCTCGATAAAACCTAGTTGCAGCCGAAGACGGTCTCGCATGCCCTGCAGCAATAAATCCCTCTTTGGTGGGAACCCACATCACCAAATCCGCGAAGGCTAAATCAGCGATGAGCTGCCAATCCGCCATGAGTGCCTCAAGCCAAACAACACTTGACTGATCCACAGAGGTTTTTTGCCAGAAAGAGCTCACTCCAGAAGTCTACCCAGACGAATCTTGTCTGTTTTGTATGAGCTGACTGACGGCTTGACTAACTGGACTCTTCTTGGAAACATCGCCAACCGAGATTGCCTTGGCCAATGCTCTCACCAATTGCTCGTCTTCTTCGACAACTTGAATGACTGAACTTCCACTAACTTCAGCAACCACGGCTTTCATTGCCTTCTTTCCACCGGAACCGAGGCTTCCTGGGCGATAAAGATTGGCAACAAGATATTCCGTTATCGGCAACCAAAACAGTTTGGCAATCCCCTCTGGGTCAGCCCTGAATATACCGTACGCAGCGTGAGACTCGGCCAAAACCTCTTGTTGCAAAACAAACACTTTAGGGCTCACAACTTCTGGCATTATCTTTCCCAAATCCAGCACTAATTCGTCAAACCAGGATGATAAAGCCCGCAGCATGGATGCGGAGATGCCACTATCAATTGCCTGGAATCGCCCTTGGGCTGGAAGTCCAGCAAGAAAATAGAGATTTCTATCCTGCTTGGATTGCACCGTAAGCTCAGGAATGACAGTCGGATCTAGGCGTTGCTGACTAATCAGCCTCAAACCTGCCTGCAATCCGCTTGGATACTCATCAACCGCTAAATAGACCATCATGGTCGGATCCGTCAGATCAAAATCAACTAAAAGTGTTTTTCTCCCATACCTGGCAAGTTGAGTTGCATATTCCAAAGCGTAGGAAGTTGCCCCACTGGAACCAGTCCCCCAAAACGCAGTGATTTGAGAGTTTTCGTCAAAAATTAATTTTTCTGCTCTTTTCATGTTCCCGGCTCAACCAGATAGACCCGATCAGCTGCGGCCATGGATTTCAAAACCTCAGGCAATGTGACTTCAGGGATTGATATTTCAACAAAAGGAAGTTCGTCAGCAAACAGTCCTTCCCCAGGTTGAACACTTATAAGTCTTCCCAAGCTAATTTGAACCGCGGGCTCAAGCTGTTCAAACTGTTCGCCGCTAACAATCCAGACTGAGACTTGGTCACCTATCTGCAGACTTTCAGCGATCGGTAATTCTGGTTTGAATTTAATAACCGAATAACCAGGGGTTGAAAACTGCGAAACCTGAGATCGCGCCAAAACCTCACCTGCAGCGATTGACCTTGCCAAAATGCCACCAGCAGGAAACTGCTCAATTGAAAAATATGCCTCGCTAGCTGCACCCAAGTCGATTCCAACAGAATCAAAATCGCTGATGCTGATTTCCGTTCCTTCTGCCAAATCCTGCTTTGCGACCAAAACTTCGGGTACGGGCCGAGCCAACTGCAAGTAGAAAACCACCAACAAAGCAAGTGCCAAAGAAACGGTGACGAGTGCCAATGGATTTAGTTTGTTTCTGAGTTTTCTCAATCGCATGCGATAAACAATGTCTTCATCCGCAAACTGTTTTCCGAGGTTTTCCACAGGCGGGGACTTTTTTCGAAAGTTATCCACAACCACCAAATGGGGTACTGGTGAAATTGAAATCCATTGACTATTTTCGAAATCTCAATCCAGAGCGGGGGTAATGATGGGCAAAAAATCAGAAGATCAGGCAAGGGCGAGGCAAGTTGTTGCCCAAATTGGACAGGTGTACGCCGACATATTAGGGGGTATGCGGCAGCCTGAGCAGCTCTCAAAATGGTTAAGCGAAGAGACATATTTGCAGGTTTCGCACGAACACATAATGAAACACAGAGCTCGGGCGAGAAACAATCAGGCTAATCAGCGTGAATTCTTCCGCGTTCTAAAAGCCGAGATCTTTCCAAGTCGGAAAAACGCCATCGAGGCAGTCGTGCTGGTCAAGTCAGCAAAGTCAATTCAGGCAATCAGCATGCGACTGGATGTAGTCTTCAGCCGCTGGCGGGTGACGCACATTGAGCTTATCTAGGACTTGAAAAAGGAACTCCCAGGACCAGTTTTCGGGGGCTTCTTGGCCGCTGCTCGCCGCTGAGCTCGATTCAGATTGGCCTGTGCCGCAGGACGCTGTGGGGCTGGTCGACTTTCCTGAACCTGGTCGCCCTTTTGAACTTTCACTCCTCCACCCTCAGAAGGTGCACTGAGTGTCAACTCGCCCTGTTTTGGGGCGTCCAGCTCTGGGGCCTTTTTCAGCTCAACTTTGAACATTGAAGAAACAGTGTCTTCCCGTATGCCCGCCATCATGTCAACAAACATTGCATGACCCTCGCGCTGATACTCGACAAGTGGATCTCGCTGAGCCATCGAGCGAAGACCTATTCCCTCTTTCAAGTAGTCCATCTCATAAAGATGATCTCTCCAGCGTCGATCCAGAACGCTGAGAATTACCCTTCGCTCCAAATCGCGCATAATTTCCTCGCCAAGTTCAGCCTCTCGACGCTGATAGGCCAATTTGGCATCACTGAGAATTTCTTCCAAAAGCCACTCGCGCGTAACCTTTGTTCGCGAGCCTGCCTCGGCCATAACTTCTTCAATTTCTAAACCAATTGGGTAGATCTTGCGAAGCTCTTCCCAGAGCTCCTCCAACTCCCAGTCGGCATTGCCAGCTGGTATTTTCTCTTCGACAATAAGCTTCAGTGAGCTTTCCAAAAACTCCACGATGGTGCCCTGGACATCGTCACCTTCAAGAATCCTCTTTCGATCCGCGTAAATAGCAAGTCTTTGATTGTTCATGACATCGTCATATTTCAAGATGTTTTTGCGAATTTCAGCGTTCCGCCCCTCAACCTGCGACTGCGCCGACGCAATTGCCCTTGAGACAACCCCGGACTCGATTGCCTGGTCGTCGGGAATACCACCGCGATTCATTATTGAAGCGGCTGCGCCTGAGTTGAAAAGACGCATCAGGTCATCTGTCAATGACAAGTAAAAACGAGATTCTCCTGGGTCACCTTGGCGTCCTGAACGACCGCGAAGCTGGTTGTCAATTCGGCGAGATTCATGTCTTTCTGTTCCAAGCACATACAGACCGCCGACCTCGCGAACCTTATCTCCCTCAGCTGTCACCTGCTCGGTGACTCTTTGGAAGATCGCGTCCCACTCGGCTTCATAGCGCTCAGGGTCCTCGTTTGGATCAAGGCCCTTGGCCTTAGCCTCGGCAACTGCCAGAAACTCTGCGTTTCCGCCGAGCATGATGTCGGTTCCACGACCTGCCATGTTGGTGGCAACTGTTACTGCACCCAGTCGTCCGGCTTGGGCGACGATTTGGGCCTCAGATGCATTGTTTTTGGCATTCAGAACCTCGTGTCGTATGCCTTGCTTCGATAGCAGTGATGAGAGATATTCGCTCTTTTCGACACTGGTGGTGCCGACCAAAACTGGCTGGCCGGTCTTATTGCGGTCGACAATATCTTCAACCACCATTTGGAACTTAACCTCTTCGTTTTTGTAGATCAAATCTGATTTGTCTTGCCTGACCATTGGCTTATTGGTTGGGATTGGAACAACACCGAGACTGTAGGTGGACATGAACTCAGCCGCCTCTGTCTCGGCGGTACCGGTCATTCCAGAGAGTTTGTCGTA
>CAJXVY010000001.1 GCA_913062665.1 uncultured Micrococcales bacterium | reverse complement strand
CTGCATTTCAGCGTGAGCGGCTTTACAAACCTAAGTCACGATCACCTGGACGACTTTGGTGATATGGACAGCTATCTTGCCGCCAAAGCAAGATTGTTTGACACTGACGTAAGTAGCCGGGCTGTGATTTTCAGCGATACTCGAAGCGGTCAAAGGCTCATGAAGGTGCTGGAGATCCCAAGCATTAGTTTGGGCACAAACGAGGATGCGCAAATTAGGTACAGTTCAGAGCTTGACGGTAGTTCGACCAGGGTTCAATTCCCAATGCTGGGAATTAACCTGAGGGCGGATAACACCGGTCTGCTGATGGCGCAAAATTTAGCTCTTGCCATTGGAATGATCTCCACTCACGGTCTCAGCGGGCTTGCAACCATCAAAAGTCTTGACGGTTTCGTTCCTGGAAGACTTGAAAACGTTCACTCAAACCCTGATGTTTATCTTGATTACGCACACACCCCCGAGGCAATAGCTTTGGCACTTAGGGAATTGAAGACCAAGTACAAATCTGTGCGCGCCGTGATTGGCTTTAGCGGTGAGCGAGATCACTCAAAGCGCAAGCCGATGATTGAATTCGCCGGTATTGCAGACCGAGTAATCGCAACAACTCAACATCCTCGCTCGGAGGGCCCAGAGCAAATCCTTGCCGATATCAAACGCCATAAGCCTGACATGGAGACGGCAGATGAGCCCATAGATGCCCTAAGAGCGCTTGCAGAGGGGTTAGGTAAGGACGAATGCCTGGTCTGGTTTGGTCCTGGCAATCTGGAATATAGGGAGTTTGCCGACGGGAAGAAACCCTATTACCCAAGAAAAATAATTGCCGAGGTGTTCGGTGATTAGCCTCAGTTTTTCTGAGATAGCGGAGGCTGTAGACGGCCAGCTAGTTGTTGGTGACGAAGCCACTGTCACACAAGGTCAGGTTTTTACCGACTCGCGAGAGGTCGGACCGGGTGATATTTTCTTCGCCAAACTTGGCCAGGTCGATGACGGTCATAAGTATCTAAGCCAAGTTTCAGCAGTCGGTGCCTCTCTAGCGATTGTTCAGAAGCCAGATTTGGGTTTATCAATTCCACAAATTCAGGTTCAGGACACCGTAATTGCGTTGGCAAGACTTGCGAGATTCGTCTTGGAAAAGGCCAGAGCCAATAGCAATCTCAAAGTAATTGGAATCACCGGATCGAACGGAAAAACCAGCACGAAGAGCATGCTGAGAACCGTGCTATCTGAGTTTGGGTCTGTGATTGCACCAAAAGGGAGCTACAACAATGATGTCGGTCTACCGCTCACGGTATTGAGGCTTGATCGTGATACTGAGTTTCTCATCCTGGAGATGGGAGCAAGCGGGCACGGATCTATTGCCAGACTCGCCGAGATTGCTAAACCAGACATTGGGCTGCAGTTGAAGATCGGTTTAGCTCACGCGGGTAAGTTCGGTGGTCTGAACGAGACTAAAAAGATCAAAGCCGAGATGTTGCCCCATATCGGTCAAGTTGCGATTCTGAATGCGGATGACCCAAACGTCTTCGAGATGCGCAACCAGGTCCAAAATTTCCTACTCTTCGGATACAGCGAGCTTGCCCATCTTCATATTTTGGAAACCAGCATCGATATCGACGGGACAAAGGTCGATTTTGAACTTCAGGGGCAAAAGAGATCGGTTCACCTAAAGACGCTTGGGGAGCACCATGCGATGAATGCGGCCTCCGCCCTGCTGGTCGTCAGTTTTCTTAATCTGGATCTGGACAGAGCCATAAAGGCCTTGGAAAGTCTTGAATTCGCTGAAATAGGGCGCATGCAGCCACTCAGGGGCAAGAGCGGCCAAATTGTAATAAATGACGCCTATAACGCATCGCCTGAATCCATGCAGGCTGCCCTGCAGACTCTTGCAACCCTGGGTAGGCAGGGGTTTCGGACCACAGCTGTTTTGGGTGGCATGGCGGAGCTGGGCGAGTTTTCAAACGAGCAGCATGATCGAATCGGGAGGTTAGCCGTTCGCTACAACATTGACCAGGTTGTGGTCATTGGTTCGGAGGCAAAGCTTATTCACATGGGTGCCAGCCAAGAGGGAAGCTGGGATGGCGAATCTTTATTTTTTGAGAGTATCAACGAGGCTTTTGAGCATTTGCGTGGAAAGCTTGGGGAGAAGGATTTAGTTCTGGTCAAAGCTTCAAACTCTTATGGGCTGAGCGGGCTGGCAGAGGATTTAGCGGAGGTTTAGGTGCGGGCACTAATTGCGGGTGGTGGAATCGCGCTACTGATAACCCTCTTCACAACACCAGCGTGGATTTGGCTATTCAGAAAGCTCAACTGGGGACAGTTCGTCAGAGACGATGGCCCGGAGACTCACCACACAAAACGCGGAACTCCGACAATGGGTGGCTTGGTAATTATTGCTGGGTCTGTAATCGGTTATTTCGCGGGAAAGCTACTCAACGGCGAGACCCCCTCCGTTACAGCACTTCTCGTTCTTTTTATGATGGTCGGGCTTGGTCTGGTTGGATTTATTGATGATCTGTTGAAAGTTAGGAATCAAAGATCTTTGGGGCTAACAGGATGGACAAAAATTGCCCTGCAAGGCCTTGTTGCTGCAGCTTTTGCCGTTTTGGCCCTGCAGTTTCCCAATTCCAGGGGGCTTACTCCCGCCTCAACCTCCATTTCACTGTTTCGAGACCTGCCAATAGATCTATTTATTTGGGGGAGCGCTATTGGCACCGCGCTGTTCATCGCCTGGACCTATTTGTTAGTGGCAAGCGCATCCAATGGGGTGAATATCGCCGATGGTCTTGACGGGCTCGCAACAGGCGCTTCGATATTCGCTATTGGTGCCTACGTTGTTATCGGTTTTTGGCAATTCAATCAGGCCTGTGCAACGGCACTTGAGCCAAATTGCTATCAGGTTAGAGATCCTTTGGATATAGCTGTGGTGGCAGCGGCCATAGTTGGCGCCTGCATCGGCTTTTTGTGGTGGAACACATCTCCAGCACAGTTATTCATGGGGGACACCGGCTCACTGGCTCTGGGTGGAGCCTTGGCTGCATTGGCAATTGTTTCAAGGACCGAACTGCTGCTGATTTTGATAGGTGGATTATTTGTAATCGTCACCGGCTCGGTGGTTTTGCAAAGAGGTTATTTCAAATTGACCAAGTGGCGAACGGGAACTGGCAAGCGAATATTTTTGATGTCCCCGCTTCATCATCACTTCGAACTCAAGGGTTGGCAGGAAATAACTGTTGTGGTGAGGTTTTGGATCATCGGCGGACTATCGGTTGCAGCAGGCGTTGGGTTGTTCTATGCCGAATGGATTTATGGACTATGAGATTTGAGGGCTGGAGCGGAGATTGGAACGGCCGCGTCGCGGTTTTGGGACTAAGCAGTTCAGGTTTCAGCGCTGCCGACACCCTGATCGAGCTCGGAAGCAAAGTAAGGGTTTTTGCGAAAACTGTCGAGGAAAACTATCGGGAATTACTGGATGTAATTGGCGGTGAATTGGTCGAGGATGATGAGGACACTAAATCTTTTGACGACTTTCACCCTGAGCTGGTTGTCACCTCGCCGGGGTTTAGTCCGAGTCATCCGCTGATTACTCACGCAATTTCAAAAGAGATTCCAATTTGGACCGATATTGACCTCGCATGGAGGTTGCGAGACAAGCAACCCGCGGCAAAGTGGATTACCGTCACTGGCACCAATGGAAAAACCACAACAGTTGAACTGATTACTCATATTTTGCAGACAGCTGGAAAAAAAGCGGTTGCCTGCGGAAACATCGGCAATCCAGTACTTAACCCGCTTAGGGAGCCGGTGGAGTTTGATTTTTTGGTAGTTGAGCTATCCAGCTTTCAGCTGCATTACCTTTCCGAACTCTCTCCAGTCAGCTCAGCGTTTCTAAATATTGCTGATGATCACATCGATTGGCACGGAGATTTTGAAAATTATTTATCCGCTAAATCGAAAATATATGAAAACACTCAAATTGCTGCAATTTACAACGCCGAGGATAAAAACACTGAAAGGGCCTTGGAGAATGCCGAGGTCATAGAGGGGTGCAGGGCGATTGGTTTTAGCTTGGCAACGCCAGCTGTCAGTATGGTCGGCTACGTCGAAGACGTCCTTGCGGATAGGGCGTTTTTGGAAGACAGAGCGCATAACGCTCTGGAAATTGCGACTCACGAGCAAATTTCCCAAATTGCCCCAATCAGTGTTCAGCTGCTTCAAAATGTTGCCGCAGCGGCTGCTGTGACTAGATCAGTGGATGTTGAGCCCGCCTTTATCCGAGATGCAATCATGAGTTTCAGACCCTCTGCTCACAGAAATCAGTACTTAGGAGAGAAAAGAGGCGTGAAGTTTATAAATGATTCAAAAGCCACCAACGCTCACGCAGCCCTGGCAGCGCTTGCCTCGCTGGACAGGGTGGTGTGGATAGCGGGAGGGGACCTAAAGGGAGTTGACCCAACCGATTTGGTGTCAAAAATTGCAAGTCAGCTGAAATCTGTTGTCTTAATCGGAAAAGACCAGTCAGCTCTGAGTCAGGCTCTGGACATGCATGCTTCAGATGTTGCGGTGGTTTCCGTAGCTGACCAAGAAGATGTAATGCAGGCCGCCGTTGAAAAGGCTTTTGAGCTTGCCGAGATTGGCGACACGGTGCTGTTATCTCCCGCTGCCGCAAGTTTTGATCAGTTTGATAGTTATCAGCACCGTGGCGAGATGTTTATTCGTGCCTTTGAGAGATTGGAGGGAAATTGATTCGCAACGAATCCAAGCCCTTCTATTTCTTGCTGGGACTGACACTTTTGTTGGTAATTTTTGGGCTGGTTATGGTCGCCAGCGCAAGCGCTGTTGATTCACTTCGTCAGACCAACTCTGCCTATAACGTGTTTGGACGACAAGCAATCTACGCCGGGATCGGCCTGGCGGTAATGCTGGTGGTTTCAAGGGTTCCGGTGTCATGGATTCGCTCTCTTGCTCCAGCAGCCTTATTCTCCACTTTAGTTCTGCAAATACTCACAGTAATTTTCGGTGCTGACATCAACGGAAACAGAAACTGGCTGGAAATCGGACCGATTACCCTGCAGCCCAGTGAATTTTTGAAACTTGGATTGATTATGGCTACGGCGGCGATTATTGCCAGTAACTTTCACAATCGGGAATATTTCAAAACATGGCTTGTGCCGATGGGGTTTTTGGCTGTTTCGCTTGGATTGGTTGCTGGTTTCGGTCGAGATGTTGGAACTGGAATAGTAATTGCGGTTTTGGGCGTGGGTATGTTTGCACTTGCCGGAATGCGCTGGAGCCATTTACTCAGTGTTGTAGCCCTTGGGTCCGTATTGGGTGTTGGTGCAATCATGTCCTCCGCAAGCCGTTCCGCAAGGTTTCAAGCATGGCTTTTTCCTGATTCGGCAGACCCTATGGGCGTCAGATGGCAGTACGAGCACGGAACCTGGGCATTGGCCGCAGGTGGATTATTCGGGACAGGTTTGGGCAAATCTAAACTCAAGTGGTCCTGGATTCCAGAGGTTGAAAACGACTTCATATTCGCAATCATTGGTGAAGAGCTTGGCCTAATTGGAGCTTTCGGCGTTGTTGCCTTGTTTATCGCTCTGGCGGTGACATTTATGGTGCTTATTCACAAAAACAATGACCCGTTTCAAATGCTCGTGGTTGGCGGGGTGATGACCTGGATAATCATGCAGGCATTTATTAATATTTCAGTGGTTTTGGGAGCTCTTCCTGTTCTGGGTGTTCCCTTGCCTCTTATCTCTGCAGGTGGCTCTTCACTGATTGCAACACTGGGGGCAATCGGGGTGGTCCTGGCAATTGAGAGATCGAGACATGCAACGGAGCAGAAGTCGAAGAAGTTGGTCAAGACTTGAGGTTTTTACTGGCGGGAGGCGGAACCGCAGGGCATGTGAATCCGCTCTTGGCTACTGCAGATCATTTGGCAGATTTAGGCCACCAGATTGAAGTCGTGGGAACCAAAGAGGGCCTTGAGTCAAGGCTTGTCCCAGAGCGGGGCTATAAGTTGAGCTTTATCCCGAAACTTCCATTCCCAAGAAAACTCAGTCTTAGCCTGCTGATTTTTCCATTCAGGTTTTTGGCAATTGCCTTCAGCTTGAGAAAGCGGGTTAGAGCCTGTGACTGCGTCATTGGCTTCGGGGGATATGTTTCTGCTCCTGTCTATTTGGCTGCAAAACTGTTCTCAAAGCCACTTGTAATTCACGAGGCCAATGCCCTACCGGGAATAGCAAATAAGTTTGGCTCAAGGTTCACAAGCCATGTAGCGATTAGCTTTCCAGGAAAACTAAGGGGACGCATGATTGGCGTGCCGCTAAGAGCAGAGATACCAGCTAGCAAGGACTACGACATCCAGCAAGCGCGCGTTGAACTGGGGCTGGATCCTGCGAAGCCGGTGCTTATGGTTACTGGCGGCTCGCAGGGAGCACAGAGGATAAACAAGGCTGTGATTGAGGCTAGTCAGAAACTGAAAGATGCTGGGGTTCAGATTTATCACATAGCCGGCCAGAACAATGATCTGGCAGAGAAGATTTCTGAAGGATATGTTCGAGTTGGCTATTGCAATCGCATGGAACTTGCCATTCGCGCAAGTGATTTTGCAATCAGCAGAGCGGGTGCCGCAACGGTTAGTGAGCTGACCGCTCTGGGGGTGCCGGCACTATTCATTCCTTACCCAGTAGGTAACGGGGAGCAGAGATACAACGTTGCACAACTGGTGGAATCAGAGGCAGCGCTGATGGTTGAGGATAGAGATTTCGATGCAGAATATATAAACCGTGAGCTAATCCCGATTCTTAGCTCAAAGAAGAAACTTTCAGAGATGGGTCGGAAAATGCAGTCTTTTGGCAAGTTGGACGCCACTGAGAGATTGGTGGAAATGGCCCTGGAGGCAATTAAGTGATTAGTCCTGATTTTTCAGTGGAGGTTCCCGCAGAGCTTGGACACGTTCACTTTATTGGCATCGGCGGCTCAGGCATGAGCGGCTTGGCTCGGTTGCTAATAAAATCTGGCCATAAAGTAACAGGCAGTGATGTTCGAGGCAGCGGCAACATTGACTCGCTAATTGAGCTGGGTGCTGAAATCCATATCGGTCACGATGCCAAAAACTTAGGGGATGCCGACACGGTGGTGGTCACCGGAGCGCTATGGCAGGACAACCCGGAGTATCAAAAAGCGCTAAAGCTTGGGTTGCCCGTATTGCATCGTGCTGTCTTGCTCTCCAGCATTGCCAGTTCACACAGGTTGATAGCTGTTGCTGGAGCACACGGTAAAACAACCACGACAGGGATGATCATCACAGCTTTGAAGTCTCTTGGCGCTGACCCAAGTTTTGTTAATGGAGGGGTAATTGTCGAATACGGCGTGAGTAGCGACCATGGCAAGGGGGAGCTATTTGTAATTGAGGCGGATGAATCGGATGGGTCTTTTTTGCACTATGACACCGACATTGCGGTTATTACCAATGTGGATGCCGACCACCTAGATCACTATGGGTCAAGTGATGCGTTTTTTGACGCTTTTGACACTTTTGCCTCCAACGCCAATGAATTTGCCGTGATTAATTCCTCCGACGCTGGATGTCAGAAATTATCCGTGGGCAAAAAGCCCGGAACCATTGGCTTTGGCTACCAGAACTCGGAGATTCAGATCAGTGATGTTGACGCATCTGGACCGAAGGTTTCTTTTTCACTCAATCATGGCGAAAGCTCTCAGAAACTCGAGCTAAGCATTGCCGGTGAGCATAATGCTCAAAACGCTGCTGCAGCAATTTCAGTTCTGGTGGGTCTAGGTTTTGGATTTGAGCAAAGCTGCCAGGCGGTAGCCAATTACCAGGGGGCGGAGCGAAGGTTTGAGCTTCACGGGGAGGTGCGCGGAGTGAGGGTGTATGACGACTTCGCTCACCACCCAACAGAGGTAGAGGCCGCACTGAGGGGCGCTCGGGCGTCTAATTCCGGCGGGCGTCTGATTACCGTTTTTCAGCCCCATCTTTTTAGCCGCACTCGGATTTTTCAAAAGCAATTTGCGGAAGTCCTCTCTTTGAGCGATGAGGTTATTGTCACTGACATTTATCCTGCGAGAGAAGACCCCGAACCCGGCGTCACCGGAGAGTTGATTGTGAATCACTTCCAGAATAAGCAGAAGGTGCACTACCTTCCTGAGTGGTCAAGTGTTGCCGATTATGTATCCAATTTAGCCACTGAAGGCGACTTTGTTATCACCATGGGGTGTGGAGATATCTACAAAATGTGTCCGGAACTTCTGGAGTCCTTGGAGAAATAGTGGGGGATCAGAGGAGGCAGCTGAAAACACTGCGTAAACAGGCCAGGCTTCAAAAAAAGCTAGCCAAGAGGGAAGCCGGCGGATATTTGGCCAGCCGGATACTGGCAGGCTCTCTGTTGACTGGATTCATCGCATTGCTCGGACTGGTTTTAGCGACTTTTCAAACACCGCTTCTTGCAATTGAAAAAATCAATTTCGAAGGAAATCAGCTAATGACCGATCAAGAGTTGTCAGCTGCAACGGCTGATTTACTTGGACAACCTCTCACTACAGTGAGTGATGAGCAGGTGGAGCAGATGCTCTCTCAGTTTTCGACCGTTGAGTCCTTCGCAATTCAATCCAGGCCACCTCACGGGTTGGTCATAAGAATAAGAGAGCGTCAACCCATCGCAACCGTCATAACTAGTGATGGGCAATTCATATTTGACGCGGCAGGGGTTCGCCTAAGCCCTTTTTCAGGTGAGCAAATACCCAGGGTGGTGGTGGTTGATGACCCTGCTGAATCCTCGAAGTACAGATCTGCCGTAGATGTCTTGTTGTCTCTGCCACTAGGTCTTTATCGCGAGGTCTCGCTTGTAACTCTGAACAGTCAAGACAGCATTGAGTTAGCGCTCAGGGATGGCACGAGAGTGATTTGGGGCGATGATTCGGATGCGGTGCTAAAGCATGAGGTTTTGCAAACACTCATCGCAAACCAGACTGAACAGGTGGATTTTGACGTCAGCGCACCATTGGCGCCGGTAGTTGTTTACCGCGATTTCTAAAAGGGTTAATTTTTTAGCGCAACACGCCATAGCTCCTGACGCGGTTAGTTGCCCACAGGGCCTACCTTTTTCGCGCATTCAAAAAGGATGCATTGAGCCTAAACCTAAGGTAAAGGTTCAAGGTTTTTAGGGTTTGGAGGAGTTCCGTGGCAGAGAGTCTCAACCACAGGGCCGTTATCAAGGTTGTTGGAGTTGGCGGTGGTGGGGTTAATGCCCTCAACCGCATGATTCAGGCAGGTCTAAAGGGTGTTGAATTTGTCGCTATAAACACAGACAGTCAAGCGCTGCTTATGAGCGATGCTGACGTAAAGCTAGATATAGGCCGTGACAACACTAGGGGACTGGGTGCCGGAGCTGACCCGGAAGTGGGACGTCGAGCAGCCGAGGATCACGCTGATGAAATTGAAGTGGCTCTTCGGGGGAGCGACATGGTGTTCGTTACCGCTGGAGAAGGCGGAGGAACTGGCACTGGAGCTGCGCCGGTGGTGGCAAAAATCTCAAAACAACTCGGGGCACTAACAGTTGGAGTTGTGACCAGACCATTCAACTTCGAGGGAAAGCGTCGGGCTGTGCAGGCCGAGGACGGCATCAAGGTTCTCAGCGGTGAGGTGGACACACTGATAGTGGTTCCAAACCAAAGATTGTTGGAAATGACCAATAAAAACATAAGCGCGGTTGAGGCATTCTTCACCGCCGACGATGTACTTCGCGCAGGAGTTCAGGGAATCAGTGAATTGATTATCATTCCAGGGCTTATAAACCTTGACTTTGCGGATGTGAAATCAGTGATGCAGAACGCGGGCAGTGCACTGATGGGAATCGGAACCGCAAAGGGTGAGGACCGGGCAATACGGGCAAGTGAAATTGCCGTATCTTCTCCTTTGCTGGAGGCGAGCATTGAGGGGGCACACGGAGTTTTGCTGCTCATCCAAGGCGCCAGTGATATCGGTTTGCATGAGATAGATGAAGCGGCCAGATTGGTTCAAGAAGCTGTGAACCCAGAGGCGAACATAATCTTTGGTGCAAATATCGACGACACCTTGGGTGATGAAGTTCGGATCACTGTGATTGCCGCTGGTTTCGACACTGAGGGTCTTCCCAAAAAGGATTACAGCAGGGAGATGGGTGCTGCTGCCCTAGCTTCCGTGGGTGCTGAGATCATGAATGACGCCCAGGATGAAGAGGAAGTTGCTCATGAAGACTTCGATATCGAACCGGTAGAGCTGGAAATAGAGGAGCCCACGTTTGAAGAGCAACCAGAGCCTGAAAAGGAAAAAGTGAACTCCAAGCGAGATGACTCTTGGGGTGACGATTTGGACATTCCAGATTTCTTGTCTTGAACCTAGAACAGAGACTTCAAGCGGTCCGTGACCGGATCACTTCGGCATCAAAAGCCTCTGGCAGAGATGAACCAACCCTTGTTGTTGTAACAAAGAATCACCCTGTCGATCTGGTGAGGGAACTTTACAATCTGGGTGAGCGGGATTTTGGCGAGAATCGAGATCAGGAGGCATCGCCGAAGGCAATGGAGTTTGCTCCTGGTCAAAATGATTACCGATGGCACTTCATTGGGCAGTTGCAATCGAATAAGGTCAAATCTGTATTGAACTATGCCAGTTTCTTGCACTCACTGGATCGGCAGTCGTTGCTGAGAGAGCTAGCAAAGAGGGAGGCCAACCTGAACGTGTTTATTCAGATGAACTTGACCGATGACCCCAATCGGGGAGGAATAAACCCTGAGGACTTAGACGCTTTTGCCAATCAGGTGATGGAAGTGAGTAGCCTTGAGCTAGTTGGGGTTATGGCAGTTGGCGGACTGGATGTTGAGCCCGAGCGTGAATTTGAAAGAGTCGCAAGAGCCAGTCAAATTCTGCAGACAGTGAATCCGACGGCTAATCAAATCTCGGCAGGGATGAGTGCTGATTTCGAGCAAGCTATTGCTTATGGAGCGACACACCTCAGGATTGGGAGCCTAATTACTGGCAACAGCCACTGAAGCGAATAATCTTGTAGGTGACTAGGAGGATAAATGGGCGCGTGGGACAGTTTTATGAGTTTTTTGGGCTTTTCACAGTCCGAGAATCAGGCCAAGCCCGAGCAGGTCACTTCAAGACCAAAGCCGCAGCCATCAAAGCCAGTCAGAAAGTCCAGTGGTGACATGAGTGACATATACACAATTGAGGCCAAAGAGTACGCAGATGCAAAAGATATCGCGGAGGTGTTCCGCCAGGGTGTCCCAGTGATTGTCAACATAGGAGACATGAGCGAGGCCGACGCCAAGCGCATCCTTGATTTCATGCTTGGCCTGAAAGCCGGTCTTGAGGGTCATCTCAAACGGGTTACGCCGAAGGTTTTTGTCCTCAGTCCCACAAACGTGAATGTAAATCACGGTGAGGAGTCTTCGGAGGAAGAGGAAGAACTCCTTAGCTAAATGGATTTCATAATTGCGCTCCTAATTCTGGCCCTCGATATTTATTGGTGGGTTCTGATCATCAGGCTGATTTCGGATTTAGTCATGAGTTTCTCCAGGGGCTGGAGACCATCGGGCATCCTGGTTCCAATTCTCGAGGTCGTATACACCCTTACCGATCCACCGCTTAGGTTTATTCGTCGATTCATTCCACCGCTAAATTTGGGAGGAATATCCCTGGACTTCGCCTTCATTATTGTGCTTATCGGTTTATCGATTCTGCAGTCGATTTTGGCAGGTTTCTTAATTTGATTTAAACTTCTAAACTGGAACTTTGAGTTCTGAGAAAGTAGTGAGGCTGCAATGGCACTAACACCCGAAGACGTGGTTAGCAAAAGGTTTACAACCACCAAATTCCGTGACGGTTACGACCAGGATGAGGTTGATGATTTCCTAGACGAGGTAGTCGAGGAAATGCGTCGCCTTACAAAGGAGAACGAAGAGCTTCGCAGTGGAGGCAGCGTTCCAGCACCAGTTGCCGAATACCAGCCGCCAAAAATTGATACCACGACAGCTGAAGGTGACACACCTGAAGAGTCCAGTCACAATCTTCTAGCCCTGGCTCGCAAACTTCACGAGCAGCACGTCAGTGAAGGCGTAGCCAAGCGAGATGAGCTGGTTCAAGAGGGGCAAGAGACTGCCAACAGGCTGGTTCGAGAAGCAGAGAATCAAGTTCGACAGGAACTTGCAAAGCTTGAAACAGAACGCTCCTCTGTTGAATCAGAAATTCGTGAGCTGAAAGAATTTGAAACTCGCTACCGCCGTGAGCTCCGCGAATACATCGAGGGCCAACTTTCCACCCTGGATGCAAGTAAGCCAACTCAGTCGGATAATGCGGACGAGGAGTAACACCTACGTAGTTTTAGGTATTGCTCTATTTATCCTTTTTCTCGATCAGCTTTCAAAGTTTCTCATTGAGGATCGACTAACCCCGGGGGAGTCGATCAATGTAATTGGTGAACTACTCAGATTCACTCTCGTTTACAACGACTCAGCGGCATTCTCTCTGGGCGTTGGAGCGACCTGGCCGCTAACGATAGTCAGTTCAATCGCGGTGCTGGCATTGATTTGGTTTGGTCCTCGAAGTAAAACTACTATCTGGCTAATTATTTCTGGATTTGTTCTAGGCGGAGCAACTGGCAACCTAGTGGACCGACTCTTCCGAGAACCAGGCTTTGCAAATGGTCACGTTGTGGATTTTTTACAGATCCCATTTAACTTTCCGATATTCAATCTTGCCGACTCCTTTGTGGTGGTTGGAGTGTCGCTGGCTTTGATACAAACCTTCAGGGGTGACGAACTTGGCGGCGGTAAATGATTTTCACGGTTCCCGAAGAGCTGGATGGAATCAGAGCGGATAGTGGGCTGGCAAAGATAAGTGGGCTATCAAGGGCCAAGATTACCGATGCCATTGCTATCGGGGATGTTTTGGTTGATGGTAAGACTTGCGACAAATCAGCACCTTTGAAAACCGGTCAATTGGTTGAGATCAGCCTTTCCACTAAACCCAGCCTGGAGCTGAAACCAATTTCAGATGAACGGTTGAAGGTGATCTTTGAAGATGAAGCAATTGTTGTTATCGACAAACCCGCTGGTGTCGTTTCGCATCCGACAGTGGGTTTTGATGGGCCAAGTGTTCCAGAGATCCTCCTGGGTAGAGGAATTCAGCTATCCACCAGTGGCGCAAGCGAGAGACAGGGGATTGTGCAGAGGTTGGATGTTGGAACCAGCGGGCTTATGACCTTGGCTAAAAGTGAGCGTAGCTACAGCGCACTAAAGCAGATGTTTAGAGACCGAGAGGTGAAAAAGACCTACCATGCAATAGTCCAAGGTCATCTCGATCCAGCCAGTGGCACTATCGATTCACCCATAGCAAGATCCACAAAGCACGACTACAAATTTCGCGTTTCAGCGGATGGAAAACCTTCCGTCACCCACTATGACACCATTGAGGTTTTTCCTGGCGCAACTTTGGTCGAGGTTGGGTTGGAGACCGGAAGAACTCATCAGATCAGAGTCCATTTTGATGCTTTTAGGCATCCTCTCGTTGGAGACGATCTTTATGGCGCAAACCCAAAACTCACAGCCAAGTTGGGTTTGACTAGGCAGTGGTTGCATGCCACGGCTTTGGAGTTAAGACACCCGATTTCGGGAGAGCTGGTCAGGTTTGAGAGTGAATATCCAGATGATTTATCAAATTCACTTTCAATTCTGAGATCTTCGACCATAAGTTTTAGCTAAGTTTGGGCGTGGAGAATAGAAGCTCGAACATAACTGCTTTAGGTTAGTGGTACGTATTTGGAGGTGAAGTGAGCAAAGATAATTTTGTCCACCTCCACTGCCACACAGAGTATTCAATGCTTGACGGTGCAGCTCGCATAGGTGAGCTTGTGAATACTGCCGCCGAGCAAAACATGCCAGCAATAGCGATAACCGACCATGGAAATAACTTTGGCGCTTACGAGTTTTGGAAACAGTCCACCGCTGCCGGAATAAAGCCGATTATTGGCCTCGAAGCCTATATGACCCCAGGCACAGGAAGTCGAAAAGAGAAGACCCGCGTGAAGTGGGCAGAGGGCGGTCAGGATGACGTGAGTGCTAGTGGCGCTTACACCCACATGACGCTTTTGAGCACTGACAATCAATCGATGCAAAACCTGTTCCGAATGAGTTCCCAGGCCTCTTTGGACGGCTTCTATTTCAAGCCAAGAATTGACATGGAACTGATAGAGAAATACGGCAAAGGCATTATCGGGACAAGCGGCTGCGCGAGTGGTGAGGTGCAAACTAGACTCCGGCTGGGCCAATATGAAGAGGCGCGTGAGGCAGCCGCCAGGATGCGTGATGCGCTTGGAAAAGAGAACTACTTTATTGAGCTGATGGATCATGGAATCGACATCGAAACACGTGTCATGTCAGATCTAATTCAGTTAGCCAAGGATCTTGATATTCCGCTTCTTGCAACCAATGATCTTCATTACACAAAAAAAGACGACTGGGAGGCGCACGAAGCTCTTCTGAGTGTTCAGTCTGGATCTAATCTCTACGACCCGAACAGGTTCAAGTTTGACTCCCAAGAGTTCTATTTGAAATCCGCCCAAGAAATGCGGGAGATATTTAGGGATTATCCAGAAGCCTGCGATAACACTCTTTTGGTTGCCGAACGTTGCGAAATCAGCTTCGAAAAACGTGACTTGATGCCGAAGTTTCCAACTCCGGAGGGGGAGAGCGAGGCAAGTTGGTTTGAGAAGGAAGTCTGGAAGGGGATGAATAACCGCTATCACGGCAATATCCCGGAAAAAGCCAGAGAACAGGCTGCCTACGAAATCGAAGTCATCCTGAGCATGGGTTTCCCTGGGTATTTTTTGGTAGTTAGTGACTTCATCTCCTGGGCTCGGGAACAGGGCATTCGCGTTGGACCTGGACGTGGAAGCGCGGCTGCCTCGATTGTTTCCTACGCTTTGGGCATCACGGAACTGGACCCAATTGAGCATGATTTGATCTTCGAGCGCTTTCTAAACCCAGAACGCGTATCGATGCCCGATATTGATGTTGATTTCGACGACCGAAGAAGGCCAGAGGTTATTAGGTATGTCACCGAGAAGTATGGCGCAGACCGAGTCGCGCAGATCGTTACCTATGGAACCATCAAGGCCAAACAAGCACTGAAGGATGCCGCGCGGGTGCTGGCGTTACCATATGCCGCCGGGGAAAAACTCACCAAGGCCATGCCTCCAATGGTTTTGGGAAGAGACGCGAGCCTTGACGACACCATAAATAAAGAGAGTGAGCGTTATAGCGAAGCTGCTGAGTTTAGAGAGCTAATTGATACCGATGAGGATTCAAAGCGAATCTTCGAACTAGCCCAAGGACTTGAATCTTTGAAGCGCCAGTGGGGAGTGCATGCTGCCGGTGTGATTATGTCTGCGGAACCCCTTACAGATGTTATCCCGATTATGAAGCGCGAGGATGACGGCGCGATTATCACGCAGTTTGATCAGCCACCCTGTGAGGAAATGGGTCTGCTAAAGATGGATTTTCTGGGCCTTCGGAACCTAACGGTAATTGACGATGCTCTGGAGAACATAAAGCGCAACCGCGGTGAGGAAGTGGTGCTTGAGCAGCTGGATATGAACAGTGATGAAAAAACCTATCAACTACTCTCTCGCGGAGACACACTTGGGGTATTCCAGCTGGATAGCGATAACATGCGAAGCCTTCTGAGGCTTTTGAAACCAAGTGAATTTGAGCACATTTCGGCGGTCGGGGCTTTGTATAGACCGGGCCCGATGGGTATGAATTCACACACGAACTATGCGCAGCGCAAAAACGGTCTGCAGCAACCCGAAAGTATTCATCCAGAGCTGGAAGAGCCATTAGAGGAAATCCTGGGTCCCACCTATGGCCTGATTGTTTATCAGGAGCAGGTGATGGCGGTAGCTCAGAAAGTTGCAGGATACAGCCTTGGTCAAGCAGACCTTTTGCGAAGGGCGATGGGAAAGAAAAAGCCTGAAGAGTTGGCAAAGCAATTTGTTGGGTTCAGCGAGGGAATGAAATCAAAAGGCTTTTCAGATTCTGCCATAAAGGCGTTGTGGGACACACTTCTGCCATTCGCTGACTACGCCTTCAATAAGGCTCACAGTGCCGGCTATGGGGTGTTGAGTTTTTGGACCGCCTATCTAAAAGCAAATTATCCAGCCGAATATATGGCTGCGCTTCTAACAAGCATCGGCGACTCAAAAGATCGACTTGCAATCTATCTCAACGAGTGTCGAAGGATGGGGATTAAGGTCTTGCCACCAGATGTGAATGAATCAATCGGGGTTTTTGCTGCCGCGGGAGACGACATTCGCTTTGGTTTGGGTGCAATTCGAAATGTTGGAAAAAACGTTGTTGCGGCAATTATTGAAGCCAGGGAAGTCAAAGGTAAGTTCAGCTCATTCAATGACTTTATTTCAAAGGTAAGCGCTCAGGCCTGCACAAAGCGGGTGGTTGAGGCCCTAATCAAGGCTGGTGCCTTCGATTCAATGTCCCATAATCGTCGAGCTTTGATGGCAATTCACGAGGATGCAGTCGAGGCCGCCAGCGTAACCAAACGTAATGAGTCTCTCGGTCAGGTAGATCTTTTTGGCTCTCTAGAGGAGGACACCACCTCCATAACAATCCCTGACCTACCGGAATGGTCCAAGCGGGACAAGCTATCGCATGAAAGGGAAATGCTCGGGCTGTACGTGAGTGACCACCCTTTGAGCGGCCAAGAGTCGGTTCTCGGAAGAAACAGCGATTCCAGCATCGCTCAATTGCTTGCGCGATCAGAGGTTCCCGATGGCGAAATTCTCACCCTTGCTGGGCTCATAACAGGTGTAAACCACAGGGTTGCGAGAAATAGCGGTAATCCTTACGCGGGAGTATCGCTTGAAGATTTCAGTGGAGAGATTCAGGTTATGTTCATGGGAAAGACCTATTTGCAATATAAAGAGCAACTCTTACCTGATCAAACAATTTCAACCAGAGTGAGAATCTCTAGAAGAGATGAAGGGATTTCCGCCTCAGCGATCTCGATGGAGGTTATTGATGCATCACGCGAAGATGGTGGTGTGGTGACCTTGAGTATTCGTGACAGCTTGGCCACAAAGCAGCGAATGGATCAACTGCGAGCGATCTTAGAAACCTACGAGGGACTGGTTGAGGTTCAATTAAAACTCTCTGGAACCGAGGGGGACAGACACTTCCTGCTTCCACAAAGGGTGAAAGTGTGCCCTGAGTTGTTCGGAGAGGTCAAGCAGCTTCTGGGAGCTCAGAGCATCAGTTAGAAGTTATCCGCCAGTCTCTCGCCAATTTGGTGATATCCACGTTGGAAGTATGTAATGGGGGATTGTTCGTTGAACTCAATTCCTGACTCAACATCGCAGATAACAACCGCATTTCTCTCGATGTCAATAACTTCTCGAATTCGAACAAACAACACTGCACTCGCAGTTTCAAACACGGGCACTCTCTCTGCGCCCTCTGAGTATCCACCAGAAAATCGCTGCTCCTTTGGACCGGCGAGCCGCTGAGCAAGATCTAAATTCTCAGACCCCAAAACATGCAGACCCAGCAGTCGACCTTTTATCATCAGTGGGTAACTAGAGGAACCCTGGGCGATGTTCAGTGAGATAAGTGGCGGGTTGGAGCCCAGGCTTGTTGCACTCGATGCTGTGAAGCCAAAAGGCTCCCCGTTATCAGAACCGGTAATGATGCTAATTCCGGAAGCATGTCTTCTAAATGCAGCTTTCAGAGCTTCCGCTCCGAGCAAAGTATTATTTGTCATCCGTATAAGGTTAAGGGATTGTAAACGGTGAATTCTAGGAAAGGCCAAGATTGAGAATCGTAGAAATCAGCGAGGAACTAAAGCCGGCTGATGTGAACAGGATTCTGGTCAGGGCGGAACAGAGTATTGACTCAGTCATGCAGGGTGTTATGAGCCTCATCGAAGAGGTTCGATCAGAAGGCGAGAGCGCTATTCTGAGACAAATAGAGACTTTTGATGGCGTCAAGTCTCCGGTTCTTCGAGTTTCACCTCAGCAGACCCAGCAAGCTTTGGATGGGATTGATATTCAGCTTCGGGAGGCAATGAGCGAAGCAATTGGGAGGCTACGAGAAACCTGTGTCGACTCAATGCCCAAATCCGTAGTCACCAAATTTGGTGATTCCTCAACCGTTATGCAGCGATTTATGCCGGTGGATTCGGTGGCGGTTTATGCCCCCGGAGGAAAAGCTGTGTACCCATCAAGCGTGATTATGAATGTAGTGCCGGCGCAAGTTGCAGGGGTGGGGCGAATAGGTTTGTTTTCTCCGGCACAGCAGAATGGACTTCCAGCAACCGAGGTTCTGGCCGCAGCGGCTCTGTTGGGCATAGACGAGGTTTATTCAATCGGTGGGGTAGGCGCCGTTTCTGCTGCTGCATACGGGATTTCATCACTGGATCTTGCGCCTTTCCGGATGTTTACAGGTCCAGGAAATATCTTTTTGGCTGCTGCAAAGCGCGCCCTCAGGGGAATGATTGGTATTGACAGCGAGGCTGGGCCAACCGAGATTATGATTCTGGCCGATGACTCTGCAACAGTCTCCCACGTTGCCGCTGACCTTCTAAGCCAAGCCGAACACGACGAAAACGCCGCCTGCGTGCTGGTGACAAACTCAATAGATTTCGCTGAGAGGGTCAATCAAGAGCTGGAGGTAAGACTGCAGTCGACCCCGAATTCAACTAGAGCCAGAATAAGCCTGGACGGACCTCAATCATTGATTTTGGTTGTCAATTCAGAGGAGTCAATGATTGTGGCTGCGAATGAATATGCTGCTGAACACTTGAGCCTGCAGACATCCGACAATTCAGCATTCGCATCCAGAATAACCAATGCCGGGGCTTTATTCATTGGCAGCTACTCGCCAGTTAGCCTTGGAGACTACATGGCTGGCTCAAACCATGTTTTGCCAACAGGGGGACAGGGGAAGCACAGCTCAGGATTGAATGTCCTAAGTTTTTTGAGGGCCCAACAAGTGATTGACTACTCAAGGCCAGATTTGATGGAACTTGAGCAAAAACTTTTGAGTTTTAGTAATTCTGAAGGGCTTCATGCTCACGGGGAGGCAATAACAGCAAGGAGGGATGACTAATGCACTGTCCTTTTTGTCGCCACGAGGATTCAAAGGTCACCGACTCTCGCACCAGTGATGATGGAAGCAGTATTAGAAGACGCAGACAGTGTCCTGAATGCGGAAAACGCTTTTCCACCATTGAGACCGCAAGCTTGATGGTGACCAAGCGAAGTGGGGTGGCGGAGCCATTCAGCAGAGACAAAATTGTCTCAGGTGTTAGGAAAGCATGCCAGGGAAGACCTGTAACCGATGGAGATCTCGCCAAACTTGCGCAAACTGTAGAAGAATCGCTCAGGCAATCGGGTTCGGCAAATATCGAAGCGCACGAGATCGGGCTGGCAATTTTGGAACCCCTCAGGCAGTTGGACCAGGTCGCCTACATGAGATTTGCAAGCGTGTACCAGGCATGGGATTCGCTGCAGGACTTCGAAAAGGCCATAGATGAACTGAGGGACCAGTGACCTACAAGTTCTTATTTTCCATCTTCCTACGAAGGCTGAATCCTGAATTGGCTCATCACCTGGGGGTTTGGGCGGTAAAGGCGCTTTATAGATTGCGGATTATCAGGCCAGCAAATTTCAAACAGTTTCAAACGATGGGCTTAAGCTTCAACGGACCCTTGGGGATGGCAGCTGGTTTTGACAAGAATGGCGTGTTAGTCAGAGAGCTCTATGCGCTCGGTTTTGGTCATGTGGAGGTGGGAACCGTTACAGCCCTTGCTCAACCGGGTAATCCAAAACCCAGAATGTTCAGGTTAGTCAAAGATAGAGCCCTGATTAATCGGATGGGATTCAATAACGATGGAGCGAAAGCCCTGGCTCGTCGGCTCAAGCGACTCAGAAAGTCAAAGGCGGAGTTACCGATAATTGGCATAAATATTGGAAAATCCAAAATTACAGACCTCGATCGCGCCGCGGAGGACTACGCATTCAGCGCCAGGGAGCTTGCCGGCCTGGGGGATTATTTTGTAATCAATGTTTCTAGTCCAAATACGCCTGGACTTCGAGATCTTCAGAACAGCGAGGCGTTGGAGCCGATAATCGAGGCTGTTTTGAGAGAAATCGGTAGCACGCCACTGCTTGTGAAAATCGCCCCAGACCTGGCTGATGAAGAGGCATTGGAAATTGCAGATCTGGTGAACAAGCACGGCCTGGCCGGAATGGTTGCCGCAAACACTACGGTTTCTCGATCGGGCTTAAAAGCAAAGCCATCGGAGTTGAATCAAGCCGGCGGCCTGTCGGGACCAGTGCTGGCCGCAAGGGCCAGAGGATTGAT